>CAJGDT010000014.1 GCA_904502265.1 uncultured Barnesiella sp.
ATATTGTTCCGAACCTACAAGGTCTTGATAATTATCAGGGAGTCGGCCACCGTCTTTCTTTGTCAAGGGTATCATACACTCCTCGATAGTAGCCTGATTGGCTGTCCAATCACGATCAAAGAGTTTACACAGATTTTCTTCACCAAAGTTGCCTGTATGATTGAGTACGATATCAAGAATAATTTTCATATCGCGCTCATGAGCAGCATCAATGAGATCCTGAAAATCTACATCTTCACTTTCATAACGATGATCGACCTTACTAAAATTGAATGCATGGTAACCATGATAGTCATAGCCCGATGCATTTTCTACTACGGGCGTAATCCACACAGCGGTAAAACCAAGAGCTTTTATATAATCGAGTTTCTCTATCAAACCCTTGAAATCGCCTCTCCATGCAGGGTCACCTTCATTACGGTCTTGATTATCCCAACACTGAGTATTGTTTGACGGGTCTCCATCGTAGAAGCGTGTGGTCATAACAAAATAAATTGTCTCATCACGAAAGTCATTACGACTGCCAATAAATGTTGCAGCGAATGCCGATGACGCAACATAAACAAGCATCAACAAAAACAGTAGTAGGCGGGGTATTTTCTTCATATCTCTGAATACTAAAAACAAACAATGTAATATGACAAAGTAAATCAAAAAAATAACCAATAAATTCTTTCATTCAATAATATAACTACGGCTTTTATGCAAACGTTTTCGCAGAATACAGGCATAATCCACATACACTCAGTAAGTTTGGCAACTGAGTGTATAAAAGAGCAATCTTATAAAATGGTAAAATGGTATAAAAAAAGGATAATATTGCGATAAATGGCAAAAAAATTAGTACCTTAGCAGTCCCAGAAGAACACAACTTTATATCATGAAAAATCGTTATTGTATCATAATGAGTGGAGGTGTTGGCAGCCGATTTTGGCCATTCAGCCGCACATCATGCCCCAAGCAATTTCTTGACTTCTTCGGTATAGGTCGCACTTTATTGCAAATGACTTATGACCGAATTTCCAACATCATTCCACCCGAAAACATATATATTGTCACTAACAATGAGTATGCCGATATTACCTATCAGCAATTACCCGAGGTAGCTCATGAGAACATCTTGCTTGAATCGCAACGTCGCAACACAGCACCATGTATTGCCTGGGCTTCATACCATATACGCAAACTCAATCCTCAAGCAGTAACATTGGTAGCACCTTGCGACCACATCATATTTCGAGAGGATGAATTTGCCCGCACAATTGAGCGAGGATTTGAATTTGTCAAACAAAACAACCGTCTGCTTACAATAGGAATACCACCCCAACGCCCAGAGACCGGTTATGGATACATACAAGTGAGTGACACATGTACCGATGGTATATGCAATGTCAAGACCTTTGTGGAGAAACCCGACTATGATATGGCACGAGTGCTTGTCGAGAGTGGTGAGTTTCTATGGAACTCCGGCATGTTCTTATGGAACGTAGAGACATTTATAGAGGCTCTGGAAAAACATCTCCCCGACATAGCCTCGCTCTTTGATAATGCCTCAGATAGCATGCTTACTACTTACGAAAAAGAGACCTTAGACAAGGTTTATGAGCAATGTTTGGCTATATCTATAGACTTTGGCATTATGGAGCATACCTCCAATGCGAGTGTAATATGCGCCGACTTGGGATGGAGCGACCTGGGCACATGGAGTGGACTATACGAAATTTCTCCCAAAAATGAGAGCGGTAATGTTACCCAACGCTGCAAAACCATGATGTACGACAGTACCAACAACCTTGTGGCTGTGAAAGGTGACAAACTTGTAGTGATAGACGGCCTAAACGACTATCTTGTAGCTGAGGCCGACAACGTGCTACTTATATGTCCTCGTGAAAACGAAAAGCGTATACGACAATTTGTCAACGATGCCAAGGTAAAATTTGACGGAAAATATAACTAACAATAGCGCTATTATAGCGCCTTTATAACAGCGAGGTATCACTCCGACATGAAGTGATACCTCGCTATTTTAATTATCTATTACGACTTTAACTTATCAATAATCTTTCTTCTCCATCGACTCATGGTTTCCAGGGCATCTCGTACACCCAACAATCCATGCGAACTCGACTCGGGCGACTGAGCCAAGGGGTCGTGGAAGGTTGTTATAACAGGATTGGCTTTACCAAACTGTTCGGGATATAGTACTATGAGGTTGTTATCGGCAAAGTATTGCGACAAGAAAGCCGGAAGCTTTTCATAATCGGTATTAAACGAAACCGATGCTCGACGAGCCGAAACAACAACAAAGAGGTCGTCTTCATTCACAATATTGCTCAACGACAACATATCATCCCATGACTCTACGACAGTATATTCGTGGCGCACTTTATGTGGACGACTATTGAGCAATGCACGAATATGTGGAACGGTGGCCTCATAGGCATAAAAACAGATACGACAACCTACTTGTTGCGAAATATTTGCCAAACGGTCTATCCAAATGGCAAAACCTGTTTCATACTCAGCCATGGGTGGCACCGAAACAATTATACGAGAGGTCGTACCCGGGGGGGTCGAACACTTGGTAATCCATATCATTTTATGTGTGCCACGTAGCATATTTTCAATCTTCGTACCAAAGAATGAGTCTACAATATTGGCCTTATGATGCAGACCAAGCACTACCTCACTTATATTATTCTCTTTAACAGTATTCAAGATACCACTTGCAATATTAAGATCATAGCGAGAAATAGGTACCAACTGCGCATCGACAGCCGATGCTGCCTTGGTAGCCTGTTCAAGTATACGTTTCGATGCATATTGGTTACTTGCCTTCGAGTCATCATTGACGTATAGGGCATAGATGGGCGACTTCTTTTTAGGGTCTTTCATCAACAACGCCATGTTAACAAGTCGCTCTACTGTGGCAGGATTGGCAACAGGGATGAGTATACGCTCATCATTTACTGCGATATCGGTATTATCCGGCTCCTCTTGGTCTTGCAACTGCACTACAATATTACTTGCAGCATGCTCGGTAAGAATAGAACTCACAGTACATGTAACCAATATCATGATAATAGTACCATTGAGGATGGCATCATCAAACACACCCAACTGACGACCTACGATAACAGCAGCCAACGAAACGGCAGCCTTGGCTGTTGTAATACCTACAATCAGTCGACGGTCGGTAGGAGTGTAATGGAATATAAGTTGTATGAGCCATGCCGCTATCCACTTGGTACTTATCGCAACAAAACACATAATAACCGCCACCAACAACACCTCGGGGTGTTCAATAATGATACCCAAGTCAATCATCATACCTACTCCTATCAAGAAGTAGGGAATGAAAAGAGCATTACCAACAAACTCCAAACGATTCATCAGCGGCGACACCGAAGGTATATAGCGGTTGAGTATAATACCGGCAAAGAATGCTCCGATAATTGAGAGCAAACCTATCGACTCAGCTATAAACGATGAAAGAAAGACCAATGCCAACACAAAGATAAATTGCATGACATTGTCACTGTATGTCTTGAAAAACCAGCGAATAAGGTGAGGATAGAGAAAAATGATAAATAGACCGTATGCTATAACCTTAATTACAAACTGTACCCAATAAGCCGTACTGGTATTGCCGGAAATAGAACCGGTAACAATGGCAAAGACAATGAGCGAACCCAAAATAGCGAATATAGTACCGGCCACAGCTACCGTCACCGGCGCATAGCGGTTGATACCATATCGACTCACAATAGGATAAGATATAAGGGTGTGCGAGGCAAACATACTCGACAGCAACATTGAGGTAAGCCAATCGAGATGCAATAGATAATGGCTGGCAACTGTACCCAATATCATGGGTACTCCAAAGGTGAGCAAACCAAATATCGTACCGGGCTTGCGATTGCGAATAAGAGAAAAAATATCCATCTCTATACCCGCCAAGAACATCAAGTAAAGAATACCTACTTGGCCAAAAATCTCAAAACTGCTATCACGAGCCAAGAGATGCAAGCCATGCGGACCTATGATAATACCGGCTATAATGAGACCTATAATGTGTGGAATACGAAAACGGTTGAGCAATATGGGTGCCAGCAAGATAATAGAGAGTACTATAAAAAAGATTAGTACAGGGTTCTCTATTGGCAAGGTAAATACTCCATCAAACATACCAAATAGGTCTTTTATTCTTAGTATTTCTTTATAAAACACTATTATACACGATATTTTCCATCGGAACTATCATCCATGATGCTTAAATATGATGCATAACGTGACTCACTGATATAGTGATTTTCAAGAGCTTCGCGTACTGCACATCCGGGTTCATTACGGTGTGTACAATTGCCAAAACGACAATTGTGCGAAGCTGCAAAAATCTCGGGGAAATAATGGGCTACGGTAGCAGGCTCAAAGTCTATTGTACCAAATCCCTTAATACCGGGTGTATCAATAATATAACCACCTTGAGGCAGCTCAAACATTTGCGAAAATGTGGTTGTATGCATACCGGTATCGTGCTGTGCCGACAAAGCTCCGGTCTTGAGATTAAGTCCCGGAACAAGTCGGTTAATGAGAGAAGACTTGCCCACACCCGAGTTACCCGAGAAGAGTGTAAGTTTGTCCTTTATCTCATTTGCCAACCACTCTACGCCCTCACCGGTAGTTGCCGAAACAAGACGAGTGGGATAACCAATTGTGCTATATAAATGTTGGACACCTTGGGCATACTCCATCTCCTCTTGGGTGTAAATATCGCACTTGTTTATTATCACATAGGCAGGCACGGCATAGGCTTCGGCAGTGGCCAAGAAACGATCGATAAAGACCAAATTGGTGCGCGGGTGTTCAACCGTTACCACCAATACTGCTGCATCGAGATTTGACGCGATGATGTGACTCTCTTTCGAGAGATTGGACGCACGACGAACAATATAGTTGCGACGCGCCTCTACTTCGGTAATAAAAGCCGAGCCATCATCGGCCACCGTGATATGTACACGATCGCCTACAGCTACAGGATTGGTACTGCGAATACCACGCAAGCGAAATTTACCTTTCACCTTGCAATCAAACACAGCACCATCGTCAGTCTTTACGGTATACCAACTTCCGGTACTTTTTATTACTATGCCTTGTGCCATCTATGGATGTAAATTGTGATTAAGCTTTACCACCGGGACCTACAAAGGGGATAAATCCGCCACGAGGATCGAGAATGGTACCATGTTGTTGTTCGTACTTGGCAAGGTTATCTTGCAATGCAAGCAACAATCTTTTAGCATGTTCGGGAGCAAGTATTACACGAGATTTTACCGGAGCCTTAGGAACACCAGGCATAGTACGTGCAAAGTCAATTACAAACTCTGATGAAGAGTGTGATATAATTGCCAAGTTTGAGTAAACACCCTCTGCAATTTCGGGTGTGAGTTCAATTTGTAAACCTTTTTTTTCTTCCATGATATAATTATTTTTGTTATTAATCTTTAAGTCCTATTACAAAGTATCCCATAAGAGAGTTGGGAATGTTGGCATACACACGCATCGCCTTGTATTGAGCCAAATTGGGTACATAAAACGATGCATAGGCCGAAACCCAATACCCAAAAACATCATCATTGCGACTGTGACGCAATATTACATCAATAGTGTCGCTTGAGGCTTGCAATGGGTTACTAAAAAGGTCGAGAGAATGAGTCTTATTGAAATACTCTATCGACATATCAAAATTGATATAGTTGCCCGTGCGAAAGATGGTATTAATCTTTACAGGGTCGTTAGGATAGGCTGCAATCGTATCGGGGTGTGCATCAATAATTGTATCGTGACGCACAGAGTATATATCTATAACCTCTATCTCCTTGCTTTTGTCGGGTCTCTCCTCATTGATATAGTACTGCAATATAGTACGCACACCCTCTGCCGTCTCATTTCCGGCAACAGGTGGGTTGGGATAGAGCATATGACTACCCAAATCATTGCGCAACACATGTTCAAAATAGAGTGAGTTGTCGGGTGCAAGATGCGCTGTTACAAAATCGGTATAATATACCTTCGGCTCTTCATATTGTTCGCAACTCAGCATAATACCCAGCATACATACTGACACAATGCAACATATCAATCGGGCTATTTTTTTCATATTTTTATTCTGTTTTTTTATTGTAGTTGTCGGCTATTACCATTCCATCTTGCATTCTTATAGTGCGATCAGATAGGTTGGCAAGCGTCTCATCGTGTGTTACAATGATAAATGTGTGGCCAAACTCACGACGCAAATCAAAAAACAAGTTATGCAACTCTGTTTTGTTGTGCGTATCGAGGCTTCCCGATGGCTCATCGGCAAGTATCACAGCGGGATTGTTTACCAACGCACGCGCCACAGCCACACGTTGCTTCTCACCGCCCGACAATTGTGCCGGCTTATGCGACTGGCGGTCGGCAAGCCCCAGATATTGAAGCAACTCACAAGCACGTTTTTCGGCCACACGACTACTGCTGCCTCCTATCATGGCCGGAATCATCACATTTTCCAATGCTGTAAACTCCGGCAAAAGTTGGTGAAACTGAAAAACGAAACCAATATTGGCATTGCGAAAGCCGGCCATTTCTTTATCCGGCATATTATCAACACGTCTGCCATCGAAAAGAACATTTCCCGATGTAGGCTTCTCAAGCGTGCCAACAATCTGCAATAATGTAGTCTTTCCGGCGCCACTTGCTCCCACAATCGATACAATCTCGTGATCGGGTATAGTAATATCTATCCCCTTGAGTACCTCAAGATTGTCAAAGCGCTTCGTTATGTTTTTTATCTCTATCATTGTTGTGTCAACTTCCTTATTACATAAGATGCCAAAAAGCAACCAAATATAGCCGGCATATACGATACAGTGCCCACAGTCGTGCGTTTGTTACGCTCGCCTATTACCTCTTGTACGGCCTCGGCGCGGGGCACCTCGGTAGAGAATACAACGGGAAGTTTTCCCTTTACCCTCATCTTGCGCAAGCGGGTTCGTACAGCACGAGCCAATCCACAATGGAATGTGTCGGCTATATCGGCATATCGTATCTGCGAGGGATCTATACGCGCACCAGCCCCCATCGACGACACTACAGCTATGCCTTGTTGCATACATGCGGCCAAGAGAGCCACCTTGGGAGCAACCGTATCGATAGCATCGACAACAAAGTCATACCCCTCTTGCAATAACTCATCCACCCCTTCAACATCGAGATAACACTTGCGTGCCGATAGCTCAAGTTGCGGATTGATATCTTGGAGACGTTGTGCCAACACGTCTACCTTATCCATCCCAATAGTTGAATGCAAGGCCACCAATTGTCTATTAATGTTCGAGGGAGCCACACTATCGCTATCGAGAATTGTCATATGCCCTACTCCGGCACGCACCAACATCTCGGCAGCATAGGCACCTACACCACCCACCCCTACAACCAGCACTCGGCTGGCTTGCAGGCGGATTGTCATCTCCTCACTCAGCAGGAGTGATGTGCGTTGCATCCACTCTTCCATACAGACAACGAAGGTAAGACTTTTTTGTTAAAATTGGCGTATATAAAGGAGTTATTTAAGCTGTTTTAAGTTAGAGAGCCATCCACTCGACCACGCGAGGGTCTATTTCGGACAAACTGCGATCGGGAGTAACGGGTACTACCGAAGCGTAGTTTTGTGCCATGACATACTCATCGGTATCAGCCGCATCAGGTTCGGCATTGTCGAAATAACCTGTCAACCAATAGTATGGACGTCCCATAGGATCGATGCGAGAGTCATACTCGGCAGTCCAGCGTCCGCGAGCGGCACGACACACCTTCATGCCCTCCAAGTGGTCGGTCGAGGGAACATTGACATTAAGTCCCATACCCTCGGGCATACCTTTTTCAAGAGCACGAGAACATAGTTGCGTTACTACCTCGCGACATATCGCAAAGTCGGCATCGGCATCGAAGCTACACAACGAAAAGCCAATAGAGGGTATACCATTAACAACACCCTCAAACACAGCACCCATCGTGCCCGAATATATTACACTCACACCCGAGTTGCTACCATGATTGATACCCGATACAACGAGATCGGGACGGTCGGCAAAGAGTACATTAAGAGCCAACTTGACACAATCGACCGGCGTACCGGTAGTTTTGAATGCCTTGTAACCCTCGCGATTTTCCACCATAGCCATGCGCAATGGTTCCTTGACCGTAATAGCGGCCGACTGCCCCGAACGAGCACCATCGGGAGCCACCACCACGACATCACCCAAAGGCATAAGGTATTCGACCAAAGACTTGATACCACGAGCATTGATACCGTCGTCGTTAGTAACCAATATAAGAGGTCGCAAACCTCGTGTTATTTTTTCTGTAATCATCGTTTATTAATTTTGTGCAAAGATAGCGATAAGCAAGAGGAGAATAAAATAAGTATGCCTGTTTTTTATCCCCCTACGATGCAATATCGGTCGGGGAGCGAAGCAAACATAAAAACAAGTCCAAAAAATATTGAAAATAATTATAAAATAACAACTTAAATTTCGCTATCAGTGAGTTTTACACTATCTTCGCGTAGTTTTTGCAACTGAGTTTATTAACAAAAAGGGTGACTTATCAACAATTTGAGCAAATTCACCCCCAAAGAGGCACGTAGGTAGGCAAAATTGTCTTTTCTTTGCATGGATAAAAAAGACTTATATGGGTAAAATCATTGCTATAGCCAATCAAAAAGGAGGTGTAGGAAAGACCACTACATCGATGAATCTTGCAGCTTCATTAGCCATGCTCGACAAGAAAGTACTACTTGTCGATGCCGACCCTCAAGCCAACGCCTCATCGGGTCTTGGTGTAGATGTTCGCACGGTCAAGAGCTCTATATATGAATGTCTGATAAATCATTGTACAATAGAAGAATCGGTGTGCGATAGCCCGGTGCCCGGCATGAGCATCGTACCCTCGCACATAAATCTTGTGGGCGCAGAACTGGAGCTACTCAATATGCCTCAACGCGAGCGTCGCATGGAAGCACTCTTTGCCCCGGTGCGCGACTTGTATGACTATATCATCATCGACTGCTCACCCTCATTGGGATTGATAACAGTCAACGCACTCACAGCTGCCGATTCGGTTATTATACCGGTTCAAGCAGAGTACTTTGCTCTTGAGGGTATCAGCAAACTACTAAATACCATCAAAATCATAAAGGCAAAACTCAACACTCGTCTCGAAATAGAGGGTTTCCTCTTGACGATGTACGACTCACGATTGAGACTTGCCAACCAAATTTATGAGGAATTGAAAGACCACTTTGGACACATGGTTTTCGATACAGTTATCCAACGCAACATACGCCTTAGCGAGGCTCCCAGCCACGGATTACCTGTAATAATGTACGACAGCGAGTCGCGCGGTAGCATCAACCACATGCAACTCGCCAAAGAATTGATTAAACGCAATAACGAGAAGTAACGATATGGCAGCTATAAACAAACGTAATGCCTTGGGACGAGGTCTTGACGCCCTCATTGATATGGGTGAGATTGAAACCTCCGGAACATCCTCTATCAACGAAATTGAGTTGTCACGCATACAACCCAACCCCGACCAACCTCGTCGTGAGTTTGACAAACAAAGTCTTGAAGAGCTGGCGGCCTCTATTCGCGAGATTGGTATTGTACAACCCATTTCATTACGCCAACAAGCTAACGGTTCATACCAAATCATTGCGGGAGAACGCCGCTTCCGTGCTGCTCACTTGGCCGGACTCACTACCATACCGGCCTACATACGCACAGTGGAAGATGAGGCCGTAATGGAAATGGCCCTTATTGAGAATATCCAACGCGAAGACCTTAATGCCATAGAAATAGCCCTGTCGTTCAAGAAACTTATTGACCAATATAACCTCACTCAAGAACAGTTGAGCGAACGTGTGGGCAAAAATCGCACCACCGTTGCCAACTATCTGCGCCTGTTGAAACTACCTGCCGAGGTACAAATAGGTCTGCGCGACAAACTCATTGATATGGGACATGCGCGCGCACTGCTGTCGGTAGAGAATACCTCTGTTCAACTCGAACTCTACAAGGCAATCATTACCGAAGGCTTGTCGGTGCGAAAAGTTGAAGAGTTGGCACGATCTATGGCGCAAGCACCTGCCAAAGAGGCAAAAAAAGTAGCTCGCAGCAGTGCCCAACGTCAAGAGTACAACTTACTACGCAAGCATCTATCCAACTTCTTTGGTCTCAAAGTACAATTTACTTGCGACGACAAGGGTAAAGGTAAGATAGGTATTCCTTTCAAAAACGAAGAGGAGTTGGAACGAATTATAGCACTACTTGATAAACTCAAATAAATGATTTATACAAACCTCATAGCACGCAGTTTATATGCAATGAAATATCTCATTGCACTGTTGCTATGCGTGTTTACATTCCACCAAGCACTGGGCCAAGATAGCGAACAGACTCCCAAAGAAAATACCAAAAAGAAAGTATCGCTGATAAGACCCTCAACAGCCCCATCCGACAGCATTATAAGCGACTTCAACGCCTCGCTCGACTCGCTTACAACAACATCGGTACTCATCGATAGCACAGTAATTGCTACCGACACTTTGCTTCAAGAGATACAGGTATCGACCTTCGATCCCGATGCCATGCGAGCAGTGTGGCTATCGGCTCTATGCCCGGGATTAGGTCAGATATACAACCGTCGTTATTGGAAACTCCCCATCGTTGTGGGTGGTTTTACCGGTCTCATATATGCTACAACATGGAATAGTCGCATGTTTTCCGACTATCAACAAGCTTACCTTGATGTAACAGACACCGACCCCAACACCAAGAGTTACATGGATTTCTTTCCTCCCTATTATACCGAGGATATGATAGACCAAGCATGGCTGAAGAATGTACTGAAAACCCGCAAAGATGCATACCGACACTATCGTGATTACTGTATAGTGGGTATGGTAGCCCTTTACTTAGTGTGCATTATTGACGCCTATGTAGACGCTGAAATGTATCATTTCGACATATCTACCGAACTTGCAATGAACGTAAAACCCGCACTGATACCCACCTCGCTCACTCTTCAGCCGGCATTGGGCTTACAGTGCGCCATAACTTTTTAATAATTTATAATGAAACGCATATTATTGATACTTTGTGCAGTCATTACTCTTGCACACTCAACCTTCGCGCAAGGAACTGACTCTATAATGGCCTGCGATACGATTACCGACATCAACTTTCGATTGCCGGATGAATATGTAGCCAACCTTGAGAGCGAGCTCAACGACTGGTATATACGCAATTACACAGCTTATACCCCCAAAAGCCACCAAATAACCCATAGCGCCAACTATCCCGACTCGATATACCGCAAGCGTCTCAATGAGTTGGAAACAACCATAGAGATGCCCTATAACCAAGTTGTACGCAACTGTATCGATCGCTATATGCGCAATTATAACAACTCATTAGGCGCAATGTTGGGTCGCAGTGTTCTATATATGCCCATCTTTGAGCAAGCTCTCGAAGAAGCCGGATTGCCCCTCGAATTGAAATACCTTTCAGTTGTTGAGTCGGCTTTACGTCCGAGTGCCACTTCGCGCGTAGGAGCTGCTGGATTGTGGCAATTCATGCCCGCCACAGGTCGCATGTACAACCTGCACATCAGTACCCTTGTCGATGAGCGTCGCGATCCCTATAAGTCATCTGTTGCCGCGGCACAATACCTCAAAGACCTCTATGAAATGTTTGGTGACTGGCACTTGGCTTTGGCTGCTTACAACTGTGGTCCCGGTCGCATTGCACGCGCCATCAACTCTACCGGCAAAAAGAACTTTTGGGATATATACTATACACTCCCTTCCGAAACACGCATGTATGTGCCTCTATTTATTGCCGCCAACTACGCTATGACCTACTATCAAGAACATAACGTAGAGCCTATACTACCCGTAAAACCGCTCACTACCGATACGGTGATGATACAGCACAAACTATACTTTGAGCACATAGCTACAGTTATGAATATCGAACTCGAAGCACTCAAAGAGCTCAATCCTCAATATCGTTGCGACATCATTCCCGGTAGCGACAGCAAGCCATACTCACTCACACTGCCTTCGCAACAAGCCTTTGTATACACTCTTATGCAAGACTCTATCCTGGCTTTTGCCAAGAAAGACTTCGAAGCCAAAGGCATTACCGAAGATGAAATATCAACCGAACCCACCCCCGTATACCACAAGGTTCGCAGTGGCGAAACTTTATCTACTATCGCACGCAAGTACAGCACGACAGTGAAGAATATCAAACGATGGACCGGTATTAAGAGCGACAAGCTACGCATCGGTCAACGCCTCATTGTAGGTTGGAGTAATGGAGTACCACCGGCTAAGTCAAGTGCCAAGAAGACGAGTGATGCATCATCGAGTAAAACCTCTTATCACAAAGTGCGCAAAGGCGAAACCCTCTCAACCATAGCACGTAAGTATGGCACAACAGTACAAAAAATAAAGAAAGCCAATAACATAAAAGGCGACAATATACAAGTAGGACAAAGATTGTCAATACCTTAACAAAAAAGGGGTGCAATGCACCCCTTTTTTGTACATCCTATTAATATAATTGTAAAAAAACATTGAAGTTTATCAAAAATTTATATCTTCGCGACGGCGTTTCGAAAAATGCATATACAACAAACCTAATATAACTAACAATCTATAAATTAACGACAATAATATGATGAGAAAATTACTTGTTTTATGTAGCTTAATAGTTACATCGCTATTGTGCATGCCCCTATCGGCCGAGGTTATATCGTCCGAGTATGCCTTGGAAACAGCCAATACTTTCTTAACCCTCGACAACGAATGGCATGGAGTAACCGATGCCAATGTACAACTTGTAAAACACGAAGGTACTCCGGCTTATTACGTTATAGAATACACCGAAGGTGGATGGGCTATCGTGTCGGCACAATCGACATCAAACCCCATTATAGGCTATAGCACTGTTGGTGAGTATGCAACTCCCGAACCAATGAAACAGCTACTTGACATCAACGCACAAAGTATTGTGGCACGTGCTCAAGAGAAGCAAATGGTTGAACACAAAGATTGGAAACACATCAGAGAACGCAAAGCTCCGAGAAGTGAGAACTTAACCCCCGATGTAGCACCTCTTATCAAGATAAACCTCGACCAATCGGCTCCATTCAACAGCTATTGCCCCGAGATAGATGGCGAAAAGTGTCTGGTGGGCTGTGTGGCTATAGCCATGACACAAGCCTTGATGGTGCAAAGATACCCTTACGCCCCTAAAGGTAAACACACATACTACGAAAACGCAACAAAAAGTCGTAGCATCAATTATGATAAAGAAAAACCATACGACTGGGATGCCATGTATAATGGTAATACCGACGAAATAGCACGCCTGGCCTACCACTGCGGTGTATCGGTTGATATGATGTACAGCTTAACAGCCTCGGGTACAATTACCGAACTTGTAGCAACAGCTCTTCCTCGCAACTTCGGATACGATGCAAATGTCGTACGCTATGTAAAGAAAACCAGCGAGATAGAACTCTGGTTGAATACAATTCTTACAGAACTCTCAGAGGGTCGTGTCGTTGTATATCGTGGTCAAAGTGGTAGCGCAGGTCACTGTTGGAATGTGGATGGCTGGAAACAATCGACTCAGATGGTTCACTGTAACTGGGGTTGGGGTGGTATTGGTAATGGCTATTTCAATATCAACAACATGACCGACTCATATCAAGACCTAGATTTTCGTTCGGGCCATTCAGCTGTAGTAGGTATCGGAGCACCCACTACAACACCATACGATATTTTGTTAAGCAAAACTCAATATGCATTGGGTGCAGAGCCGGGTACAGTATTGGCCGACGTAAAAGTGTTGTGTGGCGACAAAGACGCAACATACGACTATGAACTCTTTAGTATAAAGGATAACGACAACAACACAATATCGCCCTACTCGATAGAGAATAACCAACTCATCACTACTGAGACAATTACCAACGATAACGCATTTAAGTATGTTTATATCAAGGTAACAAACACCAACAATGGCATGAGCTATGAGAAGGAGTTTGATATATACCTAACATCGCAAGACGCTACCGATATAGCAGGTACATACACAGCTACAGCCACAAATGCAACAAATGACGATAAGAAAGAGGAGTGGCAAATAAACATTACTACAGACGAAAACGACCCCAATAAGGTGTGGTTGCAACCATTATGCTACTTCAAGAACCTCGAAGCACAATACATCAACCCTGTATATGCTATATACAATGCTGCAAAGGGTGAACTTACCATGCCTTTGGGTCAAAGCTTGTTCAAACGTAGTGGTTTCAACATTGTAAACTCTATATCGTACGATGGTAAGAAAATATCAACGACAGGCGATGTTGTACTAAAAGTGTATGTCAGCGACACCAAAAAGGAAATAAGCATCGACCCCGCTTATATATTGGGTGCTGTTGATGTCAATAAAAACAATGAATGGCAACAAAGTTTGACCCAATATAGCCTCACACAAACGAAAGCACCTCTGCTCGTTGTAGAGTTAAGTACAACCGACTTCTATTCCGATGTAGAGGTAGGAGCACCTCTTGCCGATGTTATTGTCACAACACAAAATCCCGAAGCAGTAATCAGCTACGAAGTATTTGGCCCTAAAGACAAAGACCTCAATTACACACAATCACCCTATGATATTGTCGATGGCAAACTTATCAGTACCGAACCTATTACAGATAACGATAAGTTTAAATATGTAACTATAAGAGTTACCGATACAAACACCGGCGAGTGGATAAACAAAGGCTTTTATATCAATGTCATCAGCCTGACAACCAGTACTATAGCCGGAGAGTATTATGCCTACGCCAAAAGCTCGTTCAGGGACTTCCCCGACGAAGAGTGGAAAGTGTCAATCACGGTAGATGAAAACGACAATAACAAATTGTGGATAACCCCCGTGTGCTTGATTCACAACATTACTACAGAAGATATCAAACCCGTCTACGCCACTCTTGATGAGGTAAACAACACCATAGATATGCCCCTTGGACAAACCCTCTACACGGACAACGATAAATACAACTTGATAGCAGCAACATCGACCAGCAGTGCAGCTGCACCCAATACAACCGGTATTGCTCAGATGAGTGTATATAAAAATGGTGATGCAATAGAGATAACCTTTGCCAACGATTTCACATTCGGTGTAGGTAATGCTGTTGATGATTCATGGTGGTTCCAAGCGCTCCACAATATTGTGTACTCTAATCGTGAGATTGTTATCTTTAGATACGTTTACTACAATATTATAAACGAGACCGACAAGCAGGTAGAAGTAACCTACCAAGGTGTGAACCGCGACCACTACACAGGCGAGTATTACAGCCAAATGGAAATACCGTCAACCATCGAACACAAAGAAAACAGCTACACCGTTACAGGTATTGGTAAAGATGCGTTCTACAATTGTGGCGAGTTATACACAATCATATTGCCCGAGAGTATCACCGAAATAGGCGAAGAGGCATTTGCCCTCTGTCACAACTTGTCGCAACTGGATATGCAAGCAACAACACCGCCCGTTATCTACGCCAACACATTTAATGGTGTAAAAAGATCGATACCCATAAATGTACCCAAAGGCTGTGGTGAGGCCTATAGAAACGCCCCCTATTGGAGCGAATTTACCAACATCAACGAAGATTCGAGCGTGGAAGATGTTCTTTCCAACACAACTATAAAAGTAAGCACTGTCAACGGCCATCTCTCTATCGTAGGAGCAAAAGATGACGCTGCAGTAAACATCTACTCTCTATGCGGAATGTTGCTACACAACACCACTGTGGGCAACGCCAACCAGATAGAGTTGTCACATGGCTTGTATCTCGTACAAATAGATGGTACAACACACAAGGTGGTGATATAAGCCGACACTATACAACGCCAATATAGGACACGAGGAGCGCCGTTTACAGCGCTCCTCGTGCTTTTTATTATAGATGTTATTAAAAACCCTTCTACGATAAAATATAGTGCTTTAGAGAGAATGTTATAAGCAATATCACAAACGTGTATTCTCGCTGAATGTAATAGCTATATTAGCTGTGAGCAAAGCTAAACATCGAGTAAATGAAGCGAGAATAAAGAGCAAGGGTAATGCCAACATTAACATAATTCCTATCAGACACTTATCGCACAATTATATAACCACATATACTTTACTTAAAGCATACGTACTATCATATTCAATTGTTTTCAATTCACATTGCCAGGCTCTATAGCAGATTATCGAACAACTTAAGTGTAGTAGGTTTTACCGGATAACAAAAAATACGGGCGAGCCTGTTGGCTCGCCCGTAAATGCACATATATAATATATGTATTACTCTTGGAACTTGGCTTTGATAAACTCGCGGTTGAGACGAGCGATGTTCGAGAGTGAAACACTCTTAGGACACTCAGCAGCACAAGCACCGGTATTGGTACAGTTACCAAAACCGAGTTCGTCCATCTTAGCCACCATAGCGCGAGCACGGCGAGCAGCCTCTACGCGACCTTGGGGAAGAAGTGCGAGTTGGCTAACCTTAGCCGAAACGAACAACATAGCCGAACCGTTTTTACAAGCAGCCACACAAGCACCGCAACCGATACAAGAAGCAGAGTCCATAGCCTCATCAGCATCAGTCTTGGGGATAAGGATAGCGTTGGCATCTTGAGCACCACCTACGTTGATAGAAGTGTAACCACCGGCAGCGATGATTTGGTCGTAAGCAGTACGGTCAACCATCAAGTCGCGAATAACGGGGAAACCGGCCGAGCGCCAAGGCTCGATAGTGATAGTATCGCCGTTGTTGAACTTGCGCATGTGCAATTGGCAAGTAGTGATAGCCGAGTCGGGACCGTGGGGATGACCGTTGATGTACAACGAGCACATACCGCAGATACCCTCGCGGCAGTCGTGGTCAAATACAACAGGCTCTTTGCCTTCGTTGATAAGTTGTTCGTTGAGCACATCGAGCATCTCAAGGAATGAGCTGTCGGTCGAAATGCCTTTTACGTTATATGTCTCAAACTGACCTTTTGATTTACGGTCGTGTTGACGCCATACTTTCAGTGTTAAATCTATAGTCTTTTCCATAACTGTAATTCCCGATTATTGTTTGTAGTTACGTTGTTGTACTTTGACAAACTCATAGTTGAGTTCCTCTTTGTGC
>CAJGDT010000015.1 GCA_904502265.1 uncultured Barnesiella sp.
AAATCGTACCGAGATAAAATTGGCAGTATCCACAACCATCCACCAACCCGCACACTCGCTCGGTTGCATCACAAAACGTTCCATTGCACACATCATAACTCTATTAGTTTATCAGGGTTAAACATCGGTTAACACTGCAAATGTACCGCCTTGCCTGTGTAATAAATCGTGATAGATATGTTAAATAATATGTAATTGTAATAGGCGCAAAAAAAAGCGAGGACAGTATAAATCTGCCCCCAGCTTTAAATGTTTTCACAACGGACTCCACGAGCCCTCAATTTGTTAACTATTTTCAATATTTACATCATTTCGCCAAGCTGTATAGCCACTCTATTTCTTGTGCCCATAGGGTTTCGTCGGGGGTTTCGAGGATGAGGGGGATGTTGTCGAAGCGGGGGTCTTGCATGAGTAGCTCGAAGCAGCGTGTGCCGAGGATGCCTTTGCCAAGGCTGTCGTGGCGGTCGACGCGCGACCCGAGGCCTTTCTTGGCATCGTTGAGGTGCATGCCGCGCAGGTAGCCGAAGCCTACTATGCGGTCGAACTCTTGCCAGGTATGGGCAAACCCTTCGTCGGTGGCGAGGTCGTAGCCTGCAGCGTAGGCGTGGCAGGTGTCGATGCATACGCCTACGCGGCTCTTGTCCTCGATGCGGTCGATGATGGCGGCGAGGTGGGCAAAGTCGAAGCCTACGTTGCTGCCTTGTCCGGCGGTGTTCTCGATAACGGCGGTTACGCCTTGGGTGCGGTCGAGGGCGATGTTAATGCTGTCGGCTATGCGATTGAGACAGGTGTCGAGGTCGATGGCGCGCAGGTGGCTGCCGGGGTGGAAGTTGAGCATGCTGAGGCCGAGTGCCTGGCAGCGTTGCATCTCGCCTATG
This sequence comes from uncultured Barnesiella sp., assembly GCA_904502265.1. GTDB lineage: Bacteria > Bacteroidota > Bacteroidia > Bacteroidales > Barnesiellaceae_A > Barnesiella_A. The sequence goes on from CAJGDT010000015.1 coordinate 879, forward strand.
AATGATTGTCGCGACTTTTCGAGCCCTTCGGCCTCGGGGTGTCCGAGGTTGATGAGGTAGCTGTCGTGGGGTAGTATGTGCTCGGGGGCATAGCCATATTGTTGGCAGGCTGCCTTGAAGGCCTCGATGCTCTTGGCAGTGAGGGCAGGGGCTTGCCATTGGCGCTGGTTCTTGGTAAAGAGGGCAAATGCTCGTGCCCCGATGGCGTGTGCATTGATGGCGGCGTTTTCGAGTCCGCCTTGCGCGCTTACGTGTGCTCCTATATATTTCATATCTTACGTGTTTTTATTGAAGTATTATGTATTTGTTTTTGTTTAAGGCAAATTTACGAAATATTTGCTGAAAAGTCAAGTATTTTGTGGTGTTTTTGTTATTGGTGTGTATTGTGCGATTGTACATAAAAAAACCGACACTCGGCTGTGTGGTCGAGTGTCGGTTATATAATATATGTGTAGGTTGCTTAGAAGTCAAACACGCACTTCTTGCCTGCCAAGAGGGTGTTGCGCATGAGCGATACGATGGTCATGGGGCCTACGCCACCGGGCACGGGGGTGATGTATGAGCAGAGGGGTGCTACCTCGTCGAAGCATACGTCACCGGTGAGTTTCCAGCCTTTGGGGCTGCTGGGGTCGGGCAAGCGAGTAGTACCTACGTCGAGTACTACGGCGCCTTCTTTCACCATGTCGGCTGTTACGAAGTTGGGGCAACCCATGGCTGCGATGATGATGTCGGCAGTGCGGCATATCTCTTTGATGTTGGGAGTACCGCTGTGGCATACAGTTACGGTAGCATTGCCGGGAGCGCTCTTTTGCATCATGAGTGCTGCAACGGGCTTGCCCACGATGTTGCTACGACCCAATACCACGCAGTGCTTGCCTTTGGTGTCGATGTTGTAACGACGCAACAACTCGATGATACCTGAGGGTGTAGCCGATACGAAGCAGGGCAATCCGATAGAGAGACGACCTACGTTGATGGGGTGGAATCCGTCTACATCCTTGTGGTAGTCGATAGCCTCGATAACCTTTTGCTCGCGGATGTGCTTGGGCAAGGGGAGTTGCACGATGAAACCATCAATGTCGTCGTCGTTGTTAAGCTTGTCAATTTCGGCCAACAACTGCTCCTCGGTGATGTCGTCCTCGAAGCGTATCAGTGACGATGTGAAGCCGCATTGTTCGCATGCTTGTACCTTGTGGGCAACGTAGCTTTCGCTACCACCATCGTGACCTACCAACACAGCAGCCAAGTGGGGGCGTTTGCCTCCTGCTGCTACTATCTCTTTAACCTCGTCGGCTATCTCTTGTTTGATTTGAGCCGCGATAGATTTTCCGTCGATTAGTTGCATTGTTATCTATTTATGAGGGTTAAAATATTATCTTCTACGACGCATGTTCTTCATAGCGTTGCGCATTCCTGCGCCACCGTTTTGTGTTACCATGCGCATTACTTTGCGTGTGTCGTCAAATTGCTTGATAAGGCGGTTTACCTCTTGAATGCTTGTACCGCTACCCTTGGCAATGCGTTGACGACGCGAGCCATTGAGGATGGCGGGGTTGGTGCGCTCGTCGGGAGTCATAGAGTAGATGATAGCCTCAATGCCCTTGAATGCATTGTCGTCGATGTCCATGTCCTTAATGGCCTTGCCCACACCGGGTATCATTGAGGCAAGCTCCTTGATGTTACCCATTTTCTTTATTTGGTGTATCTGTGCGAGGAAGTCGTTGAAGTCGAATTGGTTCTTGGCAATCTTCTTTTGCAAGCGACGAGCCTCTTCTTCGTCATATTGCTCTTGAGCACGCTCAACGAGCGATACGATGTCACCCATACCCAAGATACGGTCGGCCATACGCGAGGGGTGAAAGTAGTCGACAGCATCGAGCTTCTCGCCCATACCCACAAACTTGATGGGCTTGTTTACCACTGTGCGTATTGAGAGAGCAGCACCACCACGAGTATCACCATCGAGCTTGGTGAGTACTACACCGTCGAAGTCGAGACGTTCGTTGAACTCTTTGGCAGTGTTTACGGCATCTTGACCGGTCATTGAGTCGACAACGAAGAGTGTCTCGCTGGGGTTGATAGCAGCCTTGATAGCGGCAATCTCTTGCATCATTTGCTCGTCGATAGCCAAGCGACCTGCAGTATCGACAATAACAAGGTCGAGGTTGTTTTGGCGAGCATATTGTATACCATTCTTGGCAATTTGTACGGGGTCTTTTACGCCATCCTCGGTATATACGGGCACTTCAATTTGCTCACCGAGAACTTTAAGCTGGTCGATCGCAGCGGGACGATACACGTCGCAAGCTACAAGCAAGGGGCGTTTGGCCTTTTTCGACTTGAGCATCTTGGCCAATTTGCCCGAGAAAGTGGTCTTACCCGAACCTTGCAAACCCGACATCAATATAACAGCCGGATTGCCGTTGATGTTCACATCGGCAGTCTCACCACCCATGAGGGTAGCCAACTCGTCGTGAACAATCTTTACCATCATTTGACCGGGCTTAACGGCAGTGAGCACGTCTTGACCCAAGGCCTTAGCCTTTACAGTGTCGGTAAATTGCTTAGCTACTTTGTAGTTAACGTCGGCATCGAGCAATGCTCGGCGCACATCTTTCAGCGTTTCGGCAACGTTGATTTCGGTGATTTTACCTTCACCTTTCAGTATCTTAAACGACCGTTCGAGTCTTTCACTTAGATTTTCAAACATAGTTGTATATGGGGTTGAATTTTATAGCAAATGATTTAAAGCGCAAAGTTAGCGATTTTATGGCAAAAGTCAAAGTGCAGTAAGCCTTAAAAATAAAATATGTGTTATATATCTTGACAGATAAGCAATAAAGTCGTATCTTCGCACTCCCAACGATGCGAGGCAAGGCGTTGCCCACGTCGCACTTACCACAAGGGGCTGACTGGCTTTGACAGCGGGTAGAGGTGGTGTGTAAGCATGCAGAGCTTCGTAGCCTGGCTCTATAATCTCAGACTTCACAAATTTAATTGGCGAAAACACTTACGCTCTCGCTGCTTAATCGAAGTACAGTAGATTAACTTTATTCCCCCACAAGGTGCGGGAACGAGACATCACCCGAATGCTGTTGTTCCGAAGCGGTTCGAACAGGTGGTGCAGATAATATCGGAAATAGTCGGCGGTCGGTCCCGGGCCAATGGCGAAACTTTAGGGACTAAGGTTATGGTTGGTAGCTTCGCGCTTGCCATTTCCCTACAACCTCAGCGAAGATAAGCATGTAGAAAGCTCATCAGTTCCTCGTTTGGACGAGGGTTCGATTCCCTCCAGCTCCACGATAAAACACCACGCCACCCGTGCCTTATGGCTCGGGTGGCGTGGTGTTTATGTCAATATGAGTTTTGTCAGAACATGACCGACATGGTGATGTTTAACGGATTGTCTTGCAGGAGGATATACTCTTGGTATGGTGTGCCATTGAAGATTCCTCTCACATTGCTGACATTGAATTGTATGGCTCCGAAACGTATGCCTCCGCCCAATGTGTAGGCTGCATTGAAACGGCTCTCTGTGGGGATATACGAACCATATATGTCGGTGATTATTTCGTTAGCATCGCTATTGGGTGTGTTCTGGTTACTGATAACCATATTACCATCTATTATATAGTCGATTGCAATACCTCCAAAGATAAATAACTGAAAACTTCTGGAAAAGTTAAATCGGTACTCGAGGTGAATAGGCATGCGCACAACATGCTCATTGAGTGTGCTATATATCAAGAGGTCTTTGTTGTTGGTGTCGGGTGTGGTGTAACGGTAGTGATAGTACTCGTAAAATAAAGATATATCTACACCAAAACCATAGTTAAAGAGTGGATTGTATCGTACGCCCAACTGCACACCGTGTAGTGTTTTGCCATCTAAAAAGTATACCGGTTGTTCCTCTCCGGTAGATGTCTTTTTGCGCCATTGCTTTGAGGTATAACCGGCAGAAAATCCCCAAAAACTATTGGTCTTGGGCGAGTTGAAAGTTTTCTTTTTTTTCTTTTTTTTCTTCTTTTTTTCCTTGGCTGAGATATACTCTATTTCATCGTCATATTCATCATCGTCATCATTGTATAAGTCTGCATTCGATGTCGATTCACCGCTACTGGTTGTCAGGCTCGCAATGTTACATCCATCTATAAGTGCTTCTGTGTTATGTGGAAGTAAAGCAAGCTCCGGGTCGTTGGAGCATACTTGTGGTGAAGCAACAGCCCCCAATGAGGCCATAGCAAATAAAAAAAGTGTTATTATAGTGTGGATGTTCATGCTGTTGTTATTCGCCACAAAGATAATAGAAAGGTGATAGAAAATAGAATAAAGTGGTTTGTTTTTTTACGGCTGTAGTAGCCTATAAGTGTAATTTGACTCAAAAAAAACTAAAGATTGATAAAATTGAAAATTGGTAAAGAGAGATATATTGTATAGCGTTATCAACTTCGGTTGGTAAAAGAAACGAAAAGGCCGATTATTCTTGCGAATAGTCGGCCTCCAACTAATATCTTATCTCTATTACCTATGAATGATATAGCATGTCAGAATAGAAATTAATATCGTATATGTATGTGGCGAATGTGTTATTCTCCCATAAGTTGTATATTCTTATCGGGGCCATTGGCCGAACGACACAGAACACTAACAACACATGAACCGCCACTTAATGTATTATCATTTTTAAGTTCTTTTGCAAGGGCATAGGCTGCATCTGTTACTATATAATCTGCGGGCCATTCAACGGGTGCATAGGTAACGTCGTTATATATCTTAACTAAAGGTTCATTAAGGTTTACATTGCTGAAGGTATTGCCTTCGGCTGTGATGCTGTTTGTCCAAGTTACATTGGATTGTTGCCATCCATATTCACCATAGATTTCCATGTTATTGCCAACGCCTTTTTCGTCCTTAATGATGTTATTGTAAAGATTGAGGGTGTAATTATCTGAATAGACTTGGATAATGTCCTTTTGTGTGGCGCCATCATATCTCTTGTATGAATCTTGGGCATCGGCAGGACGTACAATCTTATTGCCTGTAGCTGTAACAACAGAGTTGGAGATGTTAAAGTACATCATGTAGGCTTCGCAATCAACAATGTTTAAACTCTCAACAGCGCATGAGCCGAATGCAATTGAGTTGTTGGTCTTGAATCCTTTAAATGTGTAATTTCCGCTCTTGGCTGTTAAAAGCTCTGTTGCATTACCGGCAATTCTTCCTGCTGTGAATTTAATATGATTGTCGAAAGTAGCATTGGTTCCATCAAAAATCATGTTTTTGCCGGCTGTAGCTTTGATATTCATTTCACCGCTAAAATTGCCGGTAAATACATATACGGCATCGTTTTCATTAAATGTAAATGAACTAAAGTTGGTGGGAGTGACATATATACGAGCATCATTTACAATATACCATCCATTCTCTTCAGTGGTGGTAAAACCAAACGCGAGATTGTTTTTGGGGTGTATAGGTGTTAGTTTGCCACCATTTTCTTGGCTGTATCTTCCACCATAGATTGTCAAAACGTGAGTGCTGCCTGCGTGGAACGATTGACCGTCATAGCTTACGGTAAAGTTGCCTCCGAAAATGTCTGTTGTGGCAGTTGTGCCATTAAATCTCCAGCCACCGTAGAAATCGCCATCATTGATGATAAGTGTACCATTGCCTTCATAGGTAAACAAGTAGGGGGCGAATTGGGGGATTACGCCATTAACATTCTTAAATGTACCACCATTGATAGTTATGATAGCGTCATTTGATACATTAATCATTGCGTTGGTCATGCCTCCTATCGTTGCATCAAAATTACCGCCATTGATTGCTACTTCGGTATTTTCGGCCTTTAAAATGTGTTGATATGTGCCTGCGTTCCAATCAGAAGAACCGGTATATGTACCACCGTTGATAGTAACCTTGCCGCCCTTTGAACGGATGCCACCCAAACCATTAATACCACCATCGGTAGCATTGATAGTCAATTCGGCATTGTTTTCGATAGCATAGCCATTGGGATTGGAGATTGTAAAATTGCCCAAGTTGATAACCATGTTAGCTTGCACGTAGAGAGGTTCGGTGAGAGCAACATTCTCAGTCAGTGTAACTTCACCACCAAAAGCAGCTGCGAGGTGAAGAGGATCAGCCTCGAGATTGGGCTCGTTGTATTCGGGAATAATCTCTACGTTGATGTCTACCTCGCTTGTGAGGATATTTCCGAAGATGTTTGTGCGGTAGTTGCGTTGTACGGGTACCGAGCCTACAGTGCATGTTTTTGCATTAGAACCATCGGTATAAGTAAATTCTACGTCAACTACACCCTTTTCGTCACCTACAAGTATGTAGTTCATGGCGAGGTATTGGTGGCCATCAACGGGGAAAGTTTCGCCGGAGGGTATGGTGTTGCTTGCAAAAGTGATAGGGCTGGTTTCACCACTCACGGCACCACTTTCGAGATTGAGGGTGTTGGCAAGGTCTTTAACGGTTACCTCAGAATGGGTTGGGATATAGCCGGCGCTTGCAGAAAGGGTATAGTCGGCAGTACCGATGTTGAGTTGTGCAAAAGGACGTCTAAGTTCGATTGTCTCAGTTTGGACACCGTTTACAGTAAATGTTTCGTAGGCATAGAACGCATCGCGATTTTCGTCGTTACTGAGTGCGTTGTTGTAATCTACAGTCATAGTTTTGTTGGCGAAGTCGACTGTGTAGGGAGCTCCTTCGGCAGCAGCCCAGAAGATAACGGAGTAAGTGTTGCCTGTAGTAAGTTGAAGTTCAACAGTAGTGCAGCCATTGATGGTTGCATTGGTTTGGGTCAAGCCGGGAAGGATAAGACCATTGGCATCGTAAACAGCATATTGCAAGTGAGTAGCAGTGGTGCCATCGCTGTATGCGCGAGTAGACATTTCGGGCGTAGACACAGAGAATGAAACGATTGCGTTCTCACCTGTTTCAAGACCAAGGTCGAGGTCGTTTTGGCATGATGTGGCAAATAACATTGTGCCTGCCACCATCGCAAAAAACAGTTTCTTTTTCATTGTAATTCAATTAAATTGTTAGTAATATGACAATTATTGTGCTTTGTAGTATATTGTATGCACTATAGGGCCTGCGATAAACTCGTAATCAGCATTTCTTGTCCAGAGATAACTCCATTAACAATCTATCTCATGATGAAGAAATGTGAGTGTTGTGCCAAGTAGCCCACATGTCATAATCAACAAAAAGAGGCCGGTTTTGTTCGCAAAACCGGCCTCTTCATAATTATAGCAGAGCTATATAATATCAATCGATATCGTCTTCGATATCTTTATCCTTCTCGGGGTTGCGGTGATATACGCGACCCTCAATGTACTCTTGAGTAGCGATAAGAGTTGCTTTGGGAAGTTTCTCGTAGTATCGCGATACCTCAATTTGTTCGCGGTTTTCGGTCTCTTCCTCCATGTTGTCCTTGTCAGAACTTGCCGCAAACTCTTGGAGTTTGTTGTCGAGTTCTTCTTTCATCTCGCGTGAGATTTGGTTGGCACGTTTAGCAATGATGCTTACTGTTTCGTACACGTTGCCGGTATCTTCCGACAAGCTAATCATGTCGCGAGTTACGGTGTTGGTAGGTGCGTTTGATTTTTTATAATCCATAGTGCTTATAATAAAATGTTTTTTTAATTCTTCACATATCGGCTTGCCACCTTGAAAATTTGTTTCGCTTCCTTGGCGTTGGGTCCATCGGGAAATTCGTTGATAAAGGCGTAATATTCGTCAATAACAGCGCGGAAGCGCTCGGGCTTTTTCTCCTCGTAGCTTTGTACGGCCTCTTGATACTTTGATTTCAAAATGAGCATCATCAAGGTCTCTTTGTGTTGAGTGTAGGGGTAATCTTTAAGTGTATTTTCGGCAGTAATAATGGCCGATTGGTAGTTGTTACCCATGTAGTTGCCCAAGTTGTAGTACAATTGGGCATTGAGTACCTCTTTGTATACAAGTTTATCTTGTAATTCGAAGATGATGTTTTGCGCCTCGGCAGCTTTCTCGCTTCGGGGGTAGAAGTCGATAAATTGTTGCATCTCTTCGATGGCCTTGTACGTGCCACTTTGATCCAAGCGAGGGTCGGGCGAATCGAGGTAATAGCCATATCCGCAGTAGTATCGAGCCAACTCGGCATATTCGCCACGTGGGAAGTTACGATAGTATGCTTTAAAGTATTCGCCTGCTGTGAGATAATCTTTGTTCTCATAGTAGCTGCGAGCCAACAAGTACAATGCCTCTTCGGCCTTGCTTGAACCCTTATATATTGTAACAAGCTCTTCGAGCAAGGTTGAACATTCAAGATAATTCCCTTTCTCAAAAGCCTCTTTGGCATACTCGTACTTCATGGCGTAGTCGGTGCTTTTACGCACCTTCTCAAACTCGCCACACGAGGCCATAAGCAATACTAAGAGTGAAAAAATGACTATCTTTCGCATAAGTGTATATTTTACCGAACTGCAAAGTTACACAATACTTGCAAATAAACCCAATTTGAGACGATTTTTTAACGAATTAAAGGGGTATTTTGTTATATCGAGGCGTTAAAAAGCCTTGCCGGCAAGTATAAGTAGGGGCACTATGGACGGAAAAAGTGTGCATTTTAAGCGAAATGCAATGATGGTTGTGATGTAAATAGTGTGATTTCGGACGGCATTATCTTGTTTTTCTTTTGCGTGTTATGTGCTGTGAAAAAGTAAAATAAATAATCGACGTTGTGGGATTAATTTTTAAAGCAAATTTTTTGTATTTTGCATATAAGTTTATATATTTGCAACTGTATCACTAAAAATAGAAACATTATTATGGAAACCGAAAAGAAAATTGTACGTCCTCGTGAAGGACGAAATATAGCTGGTGTGTGTGCTGCGTTTGCCAAATTTTTTGGCCTCGATGTTAGCATTATTCGCATTGTGTGGTTGTTGGCTGTATTGTTGGCCGGCACCGGAATGTTGGCATACCTTATTTGCTGGTTGGTAATACCCGAAGAGGGTCGTTAATGATGCACGGCAATGGAGTTTAAGTTGGTATCTCCATTTGCTCCTACCGGCGACCAGCCTGAGGCGATAAATGAGTTGAGTAGGGGTGTCTTTGATGGCATCCCGGCTCAGACTCTGCTGGGTGTTACGGGATCGGGCAAGACGTTTACCATGGCTAATGTCATAGAACGTGTGCAAAAACCAACTCTTATTCTCAGCCATAACAAAACATTGGCTGCACAGTTGTATAGCGAATTCAAGTCATTCTTCCCCGATAACGCTGTACACTATTTTGTGTCGTATTACGACTACTATCAGCCCGAGGCTTATATACCTACAACCGATACTTATATTGAGAAGGACTTGGCTATCAATGACGAGATTGATCGCCTGCGCCTTGCTACTACCTCGGCATTGTTGTCGGGGCGTAAGGACGTAGTTGTTATCTCGTCGGTATCGTGCCTTTACGGTATCGGTAATCCCCAAGACTTTCATTCCAATGTTACTGAAGTTAAAGTGGGTGATCGCATTGATCGTAACGTCTTTTTGCGTCATTTGGTCGATGCATTGTATTCGCGCAATGAGGTGGAGTTTAAGCGCGGAACGTTCCGCGTTAAGGGTGATACGGTCGATATCTATTTGGCCTATGACGAGACGGCATTGCGAGTAGTCTTCTGGGATGACGAGATCGAAAGCATTTATACCATTGACCCTGTATCGGGTATGCGTCTAACCTCTTTTAATGCATATAAGATATATCCTGCCAATATCTTTGTTACGACTAAGGAGTGTATAGCACGGGCTATCGAGCAGATACAGCTCGACTTGGGAAAACAAGTGGAATTTTTCCGTTCCATAGGTAAGGAGTATGAAGCCAAGCGATTGTATGAGCGAGTGACGTATGATGTTGAGATGATACGAGAACTGGGGTATTGCTCAGGTGTGGAGAATTACTCACGCTATTTCGATGGGCGGGCTCCGGGTACACGACCATTCTGCTTGCTTGATTATTTCCCCGACGACTTCTTGGTTATTATCGATGAGAGTCACGTTACGGTGCCACAAATCCGCGCCATGTATGGTGGTGATGCATCGCGAAAGATGAATCTGGTGGAGTATGGATTCCGTTTGCCGGCAGCCGTTGACAATCGTCCCCTGAAGTTTGAGGAGTTTGAGTCGTTGGTGAAACAAACAATCTATGTAAGTGCAACTCCGGCCGATTATGAGTTGAATCGTAGCGAGGGTATATTTGTAGAACAGATCATACGCCCTACAGGGTTGCTTGATCCCACAATTGAGGTACGCCCGAGTCTCAATCAAATAGATGACTTGCTCGAAGAGATACTACTACGCATTGAGCGCAACGAGCGTGTATTGGTAACTACCCTTACCAAACGTATGGCCGAGGAACTAAACAGCTACCTTTTGCGTTTGGATATACGGAGCAACTATATTCACTCTGATGTTGATACGCTCGACCGCATACGGATTCTTGAGGACTTGCGTAGTGGCATCTATGACGTGCTGGTAGGTGTCAACCTCTTGCGTGAGGGACTCGATCTGCCTGAGGTGTCGCTTGTGGCTATCCTCGATGCTGATAAAGAGGGTTTCTTGCGTTCACACCGTTCGCTTACCCAAACCGTAGGTCGTGCGGCGCGTAACCTAAATGGTGCGGTGATTATGTATGCCGATAAGGTGACAGATAGCATGCAACTTACCATTGATGAGACAAATCGTCGTCGCGAGAAACAGTTGGCTTACAACGAGGCGCATGGTATCACACCGCAAGCTATCAACAAGGCTCGCCGTGATATACTCACTCGTGGTGACAAAGAAACCTCAACACCTGTGCCGTATGCTCAAGAATATACACCGGTGGCTAATATTGCAGCCGACCCTATTGTGTCATATATGAGTGCACCTCAGTTGCAAAAGGCTATAGAGCGCACGCGCAAGGATATGCTCGAAGCTGCTCGACAAATGGACTTTATCGAAGCAGCCCGATTGCGCGATGAAATGCTCAAACTTGAAGATAAACTCAAGCTCATTGAGCTTGATAATTAAAACCAATATAATAAGTAGTAAGATGAAGACAGACATTGAAATAGCTCGTGAAACGAAGCTGAAAAATATTCGCGAGGTGGCCGCACAAGTAGGCTTCCCTGATGACGAAGTATTTAACTATGGTAAATATATTGCCAAAGTACCTTATAAATTGATTGATGAGAAGAAGGTGGCCAAGAATCACCTTATTCTTGTCACTGCCATTACTGCAACCAAGGCCGGTGTGGGTAAGACCACAGTAAGTATTGGTTTGGGTATGGGATTGAATCATATTGGCAAGAATGCGATAATTGCCCTGCGTGAGCCCTCTTTAGGTCCTTGTTTTGGCATGAAGGGTGGCGCTACAGGTGGTGGTTATGCACAGGTGTTGCCTTCGGAGGATATAAACCTCCATTTTACCGGTGACTTCCATGCCATTACATCGGCCAACAACCTTATCGCAGCGTTGCTCGACAATTATCTCTATCACAATCGTTCGAAGCAAGTAGGCTTGAAGAAGGTGATGTGGCGACGAGTGATGGATATGAACGACCGTTCGTTGCGTAATATCGTGTCGGGATTGGGCGGTTCATCCAATGGTATTCCTACCGAAACAGGTTTCGATATTACTCCGGCGTCGGAGATTATGGCAATCCTCTGCTTGGCTCGTAGTGTCGAGGATCTCTATGTGCGCATCGGTCGCATTGTGCTGGGTGTACGATATGACGATACCCCCTTCACAGTCGATGACTTGGGTGTGACAGGTGCTGTGGTGGCGCTCTTGAAGGATGCCATTAACCCCAACCTTGTACAGACTACCGAGCACAACCCCGTTATCATTCACGGTGGCCCGTTTGCCAACATTGCACATGGTTGCAACTCGGTGATAGCAACCCGTATGGCTATGTCGTGGGCTGATTATACTGTAACTGAGGCCGGTTTTGGTGCCGATCTTGGTGCTGAGAAATTCCTCGACATCAAGTGCCGTCAAGCCGGATTGAAGCCCGATCTTACTGTACTCGTTGCTTCGACCCTTGCATTGAAAATGCATGGTGGTGTGCCTGAGACCGAAATCAAGTTGCCCAATGCCGAGGGTTTGCAACAAGGTTTTGCCAACCTCGACCGTCACGTAGCCAATTTGCGCAAGTTTGGCCAGACTGTATTGGTATGCTTCAATCGCTTTGCCAGCGATACCGACGACGAGATAGCAATGGTAATGGAGCATTGTGACAAGTTGGGTGTACGTTGCGTCATCAACAATGCCTATGCGCAGGGTGGTGCAGGTGCTGCCGACCTGGCTCAAGCCGCGGTGGAACTTATCGAGACACAACCCTCGCAACCTATCAACTATGCCTATGACCTTGAGGATAGTATCAAAGAGAAGATTACCAAGGTGTGCAAGAATATCTATGGTGCCGGTTCGGTAGTATTTGGCCCCAAAGCTCAAAAAGAGATTGCCTTGATAGAGAAGTGGGGTATGGGTAACCTTCCCGTATGTATTGCCAAGACTCAATTCTCTTTCAGTGCCGATGCTAAGCGCTATGGCAGTGTTGAGGGTTTCGAAATCAATATCAAAGATATAGAACTTAATGCCGGAAGTGGATTTGTTGTAGCTCTTGCCGGCGACATAATGCGTATGCCCGGTTTGAGCAAAACACCGCAAGCCGTCAACATTCACTTGGCCGATGACGGCAACGTTGAGGGTATTGTATAATGTAACAAATACAAGAGTGGCTGGAAATTACTTTTCCGGCCACTCTTTTTTGAAAGAAAGACTTATCTTTGCCTATTCAAAAATTAATACCTATTATGAAAAAACTATTTGCTTCTCTGTTACTTCTATTTACGTTTTTACATTTAGTGCAAGCTCAAGATGTTGTTTTGAATGAGTTGATGCAATCAAATGTCAATGTACTCTATGTAGATAATGAATTTCCCGATTCTTGGATCGAGCTTTACAATACAACCAATAAGTCAATCAATCTCAGGGGATATGCTGTAGGTGATAGCGAAAAGTATAGCAAAGCCTATATCTTGCCCAATAGTGCGCTGATACCCTCGAATGGTCATCTTGTGATTTATTGCGACAAAGAGGAATATGGCCTACATACCGACTTTAGAGTAGAATCGGGCAAGGGCAGTCTCTATCTTTTCAATCCCAAGGGCGAGATTATTGACCAAGTATCGTTTGCCAAGATGCCCTCTCCCGATGTGGCTTACGGTCGCTCGAGCGATAATGCTGACGAGTGGGGGTATATGGTTACACCTACTCCCGGTGCTACCAATATGGGCGGAGTTACATCGACCATATTGCCACAGCCTGTCTTTAGCGAAGTTGGTGGCTTGAAAAACGAGCCGTTTATCCTTTCGGTAACTTTACCCGACGAGGAGTTGCCCGAGGATGTACAGTTGTGTATAACACTCGATGGCCACGAGCCTACAGCCAATGACATTGTAGCACTGCCTTTTGAGATGACTATAGATACTACCACAGTTGTGCGCGCCAAGCTTATTTCGCAAAGTGCTGTATCACCACTATCGCAAACTCACTCATACATATATTATGTACAATCGTTAAATGAGCCTCTGCCGGTAGTCTCTATCGTTACCAATCACGACTATCTCTATGACCCCGAGTGGGGTATCTTGGGCATACCTATGGAAGACGGACAAAATGCCGATGTTGAGTGGCGTCGCCCCATTAACATAGAGTATTTTACAGATGGAGAGGCCGTATTTAATCAGGCTGGTGAAACACGTGTTCAAGGTAGTTGGTCGCGTAGATTTGCTCAACGTTCGTTGGCTGTATATGCCAATAAACGATTTGGTACAAAGCGATTTGAAGCACAAATGTGGAAGGATAAACCCGATATTGATAAGTTTAAATCGTTTACATTGCGCAATGGTGGAAATGACTTTGTCTCATCGCGTGTAAGAGATGCCTTTGCTCAAACATTGATAGGACGTCATTGTGATAACATCAATTGGATGGCATACCAACCATGTATATGCTTTATCAATGGAGTGTATAAGGGTATATACGATATTCGTGAGCGTAGCAATGAAGATTTTATTGAGGCCAACTACGATGGGCTTGAAGAGATTGATATGATAGAGAATTGGCATGAATTAAAAGCTGGTAGTGATACTGCTCTTAATGAACTCTTTGCTGCTATAAATAATCCCGATGTGACGTTTGAGGAGATAGAAAGTCTTGTTGATATTGATGAACTTATAAATCACTTGGTGTATAACTCTTTTATTACGAATACCGATTATCCTTTTAATAATCATATTATATGGCGTGATATTACAAAAGAGAATCCTAAGTGGGAATTTGTAATGAAGGATTTGGATAGTACCGTATATGAGAATGAAGATTTTGATTATTTCAATTTCTTGTATCAGTATTACGACAGTTATAAAGATAAATCCTACAACTTGGCTTCGGGTATAAAGCTCTATTGTCTATTGTTGGAGAATGAAAAATTGCGTAACTTGTTTATAGACCGTTATATAGCCTATATGGGAGACTTTATACATGAAGATGTAGCAATGGCTTTATTGCAAGATATGAAAACTGAAATAGATGCAGAATACTACAATCACTGTATGGTATATTTTGAAGATCCTGATGCACAGATGGAGGCTTGGAATTGGCACTTCCGAAATATCAAATTGTGGTGGGGTAAACGTCGTGAATTTATGACTACTTTCTTGGCCGATTATTTAGAGTTGGGTTGTGTTGTTCCTGTTACAATTAATACC
>CAJGDT010000016.1 GCA_904502265.1 uncultured Barnesiella sp.
CGAAATAGCCTCAACCACACACAAAAAGGTAGGTACTATTAAAAGCACCATTCATCGCATCAAGGGTCGACTGAAAGTGCTACTAAAAGGAGAACGAAACGATGAAGAATAAGCAAAAAGGGCTACGATAGTACGTTCCATCAATAAACCCAAAATCTACAAATCCCAAAAACACATTATCGCAAACGTCTATCTAATAGACACCCTATATATAAAACACCATGCCCACTCCGAATGAGTGGACATGGTGTAAATACTCGTTTTTACTTCTGCTACTCTACGCCTTTCCCCTCACTTTGGGATAGGCAAAGAGTTTATTTGAAAGTCTTTGGCAGACAGGCAACTCTATACTCAATATTCGGGATGACTTTCAGTTATAAACGAATCCTTAAATCCCATAAAGTATAGTACACCGTCAATGCCTATCGTCGATATACTTTGCTTGGCATCTGCTTTTACCTTTGGCTTGGCATGGTAAGCTATACCAAGTCCGGCAGTAGCCAGCATAGGCAGGTCATTTGCACCATCACCCACTGCTATGGTCTGCATGATATTTACATTTTCCACTTGAGCTATCAGACGTAGGAGCTCGGCCTTGCGTTTACCATCAACAATATCACCCAAGTAGCGACCTGTGAGTTTACCATCCTCCACTTCAAGATCATTGGCATACACATAGTCGATGCCAAATTTTTGTTTCAGGTAGTTACCAAAGTAGGTAAATCCACCTGAAAGAATAGCAATCTTGTAGCCGGTACGTTTCAATACAGTCATCAGTCGTTCTATACCCTCCGACATGGGCAAGTTCTCGGCTATTTCGCGCATCACACTTACATCAAGACCCTTGAGCAATGCCACACGTTTCTCAAAGCTCTCCCTGAAGTCAATCTCGCCACGCATAGCCGCTTCGGTAATTGCCTTAACCTCATCACCCACACCGGCCTTTATAGCCAGTTCATCTATTACTTCAGTTTCAATAAGGGTAGAGTCCATATCGAAGCAGATGAGTCGGCGACTACGACGATATATTGTATCCTCTTGCATAGACACATCGAAGTCGAGCGACGAAGCAAGCTCCATCAAATCCTTTTGCATCTGCTCCTTGTCAATGGGGGTACCACGCACCGAGAATTCTATACAAGACTTACTCTTAGCCTCCTCGTCTTCGTGCAAAGGCATACGACCCGTAAGGCGTTGTATTGCATCGATATTGAGTTTTTGATCAGACACCACCTTGGCCACGGCAGCTATCTGCTTGGCTGTAGTACGGCGACCCAATATGGTTATAATCCAACGGTGCTTACCTTGGCGCGCCACCCACTTGTCATAATCGTCGGCCGAGATAGGCGAAAAGCGTATCGACACATTCATTTCGTTGGCTTTGAATAGCAACTCTTTCATAATCGTACCACTCTTTTCGCTTGTAGTCTTAAACAAGATACCCAGCGACAACGTATGGTGAATATCGGCTTGACCAATGTCGAGTATAGCCGCATCGTGTCGGCCAAGAATCGCGGTAAGTTCGGCAGTAAGACCCGGACGGTCTTCACCGGCTATATTGATAAGAATAAGTTCAAAATCGTGTTGTTCCATAGGTACATATTTTTTCTTATCGCAAATATACAGACAAATGAGAAAAAACGTAAGACTTAAATCAATATTTTTTTCAATCGCAAAACATATAAATTGAATAATCAGCAGTAGCCTTTTGCATAATTCAGCTATTTGGCGTACTTTTGCATAAATTTTTAAATCATTTCGACATGACAGACATACCCAAATGCCCCAAGTGTGGTGGCGAAAACACCTATTTCGATGGCTCTCTCTATGTTTGCCCCGATTGTGCTCACGAGTTTAACCCTGGCGATGAAGCCGAAGAGGGCAACGATGTGGCTCGCGATAGTAATGGCGCCGAACTCTTTGACGGCGATGCCGTAACCGTAATAAAAGACTTGAAAGTAAAAGGCTCGTCGATGGTTATCAAACGCGGTACTAAAGTAAAAAGTATACGCCTCACCGAAAACCCCGAAGAGGTAGACTGCAAAATTGAAGGCAGCAGCATAGTACTGAAAACCTGCTTCCTCAAGAAGTAATATTCAACAGTACAAACCATACAAGGTTATAAAGCAATTATTTCCGATTGTTTTATAACCTTTTTTATTTACCAATAAATCAACCACAAAAAGTAAAATAAAAAAAGAGAGTAATATTTACTTTTTTCTACAAAGTTTTGCTAAATTTGCCTAATAGATTTACAAACAATCAATAGGTATAAACCAAAACTAATCACTAACAAAATGAAAAAGATTTCTTTACTGCTCATTGCTCTGATGAGTTTATGCCTGCCCATCCAAGCAGGTGTTGTCTATCTCGACTTAGACGGTAATGTTGTTGATCAAAGCTTTACAACCAACAACTTGTATGTCGAAATGTACGCACCACAACAACCCAATGGTGTGTCGGTAATGATATATCCAGGTGGTGCTTACGAATGGAAAGGCATGACGTACGAAGGTTCGGACTTCGCACCATTCTACAACAACTTAGGTATAACCGTATTTGTAGTAAGCTACCAACTCCCCTACGGCAGTAGCACAGCACCCCTTGCCAGTTGCGAACGATTTATGCGTGCCGCCAAGAAGAAAGCCACAGAGTGGAACATCAACCCCGATAGCATAGGCGTAATGGGATCGTCGGCCGGTGGACACTTGGCATCAACTCACGCAACAGCCTTCAGTGTCGATACCAGACCCGCATTCCAAATATTGCTCTACCCGGTTATATCTATGAGCGAAGAACTCACACACCTTCAGTCGCGCAATAATTTGCTGGGCAGTACTGCCAATGAACAATTGGAATATCAATACTCCAATGAACTACAAGTAAAGGACAACACCCCCATGGCCTACATAGCACTGAGCGAGGACGACTGGGCAGTACCCGTAGACAACAGCATACTCTACTACAAAGCCTGCATCGACCACAACATACCCGCCGAACTTCACATCTTCCCCACCGGTGGACATGGTTGGGGATTCAACAGTTTCGACTACCACGATGAATTTCTGAAAACACTTAGCGATTGGCTGACTAACAACGTATTAAATCAATAATAACACTACATAAACAAGTCTATTTGTCATGAAAAGATATATATTCGCCCTAACAGCCAGCGTACTATGCCTATCGGCATCGGCCTACGACTTCAGCGTCGATGACATCTTTTACAACATACTTGCCTCGGGCAACGCCGTTGAAGTTACCCACGACTACAATAGCGAGAACAGCACAACCGGTAGCTACAAAGGCAAAGTAACCATACCCGAAACAGTAACTCACGAAGGCACTACTTATAACGTCATCACCATTGGAGAAAACGCCTTTGCCGAGAGTGTCCGCCTCACCGAGGTAGTACTCCCTGAGAGCATTACCACTATCGAGCGAAAAGCATTTTATGACTGCTCTCGCCTCAAAGAGATAACATTACCTCAATCGGTTACCACCATTGGCGAACTGGCCTTTTATCACTGTGTAAAACTTAAAAGCCTCAACATCCCCGCATCAGTCTGCAATATAGGCAGCAAAGCTTTTATTCTGTGCAAGGGACTTACCTCTCTCACTGTAGATAATACCAACACTGCGTACAGTAGCGACAATAACATCATCTATAACAAAGAGCAAACACTACTCGTAGCAGCAATGTCGAGCTATAGCGGCCACCTCAACCTACCAGCTACAGTAACCGAGATAGGCGAAAATGCCTTTGTTGAGTGCGACGGACTCTCGTCAATCGATATGGGCAACGTGATAACCATTCACGACTACGCCTTCTTCGATTGCAAAGGTCTCAAGTCAATAACATTACCCGAGAGTGTCGAGAAGTTGGGCATCGGAGCATTCTTTAACTGCACCAACCTTACCACCCTCAAGATGAATAACAATTTGCGCGAAATGGGCGAACGAGCCTTTATGCGTTGCATATCACTCAACAGCATTGAATTTGCCGGCAACAACCTCGTAATAGGCAACCACGCATTTGAGTCGTGCAAGAACCTAAGCATTGGCGACATCAGCGATTGCGTGTCGGAGATAGGCGACTACGCATTTGCATCATGTATCAAGCACCGCACACTCACACTCCCGGCCTCAATAAAACGCATCGGCGAGAAAGCATTCTTTGCTTGCCCACAAATCAGCCGTCTCACCCTCGGTCGTGAACTGCAAGAAATAGGCGAAAATGCCTTTTTAAATTGCAACCGCATACGCCAGATAACCGTCAATGCCATGACACCTCCCGACATATGCAAAAGTACATTTGCATCGGCCGTATACAACAATGCCACACTTGCGGTACCCGATGAGAGTATCGACGACTACAAGACTGCCGACCACTGGAAAGAGTTTATGGAGATAGAACCTTCGGCAGTAAACTGCATCAACAGCGACAACAATGTGCAAGTTGTTGTATCCAATAGCCATATCACCATCATCGGCACTACACCCGACACCTACGTATCGGTATATACGACCGACGGAGCACTGGTGCAACAAACAACCGCATCAGACCTTGCCCAATACTCATTTGAGCGCGGAATATACATCGTCAAGATAGAAAAATCGGTCTATAAAGTAGCACTGTAACAAACTATATAAAACGGTCACCGTTAAAGAGGAGGAATTTTTTCTCCTCTTTTTTTATTTACTTTTTTGTATAGGCATAATGATGCGACACAATCCGCAGGGTGCAAATTCAAACACATTTGATTTGCAACTTCACTCACCTTTCACTATCTTTGCAAGCGTTCTTCACAAGTAACCTTAATATCTAAAGCATATAACAATGAACACCCCCAACAACGAATCCACGGTAAAGATACCGGCACTATGGATTTCACTTATTCCACTATTGTTTCTTGGACTATCACTCGTACTTGTACTTAAAGCCTATGGTACCGATGCATTAGGCGGAGGTATACAAATAGCACTATTGGCTTCGTCGGCTGTATGTGTAGCGCTATCGACACTGGTGTGCAAGACTCCATGGAGCATACTCGAAGATGGCATAATCGAAAATATCAAATCATCGGCTGTAGCCATTATCATCCTACTCATGATTGGTGCTATCACCGGCACATGGATGCTCAGCGGTGTTGTTCCAACACTTATTTGCTACGGATTAGACATCCTCAGCCCCTCGTGGTTCTTGTGCGCAAGTTGCTTCATCTGTGGTATTGTTTCGCTAATGACTGGTAGCTCATGGACTACCATAGCTACCATTGGCGTTGCTTTGATGGGTATCGGTCACGCCTTGGGATTCTCTGAAGGTTGGATTGCCGGTGCAGTTATTTCAGGTGCATACTTTGGTGACAAATTCTCGCCCCTTTCCGACACCAACGTACTTGCAACATCAACAACCGAAGTACCTCTCTTTGAGCACATCAAGTACATGATGTACACGACATTCCCAACAATAGGCATTACACTCATCATCTTCCTTATAGCAAGTCTCAGCCACACTTCGGGAATGACCAACGATACCGACTTGTACAGCAATGCATTACATTCAGCATTTAACATTTCGCCTTGGCTGCTCATTGTACCGTTGCTTACCGGCGTGTTGATATACCTACGTCTACCGGCACTTATCACCCTCTTTATGGCCACTCTATTTGCCGTAATTGCCTTGATAATAGCTCAACCCCAACTACTCTCCACCATAGCAGGAGAGGCCGGAGCAGAAGGATTCTGGCCCGCCTTGCGCGGTGTGTTTACAGCATGCTACGGATCGGCAAGCATCGAGACCGGAGTACCTGCCGTAAACGAACTTGTAGCCACACGAGGCATGGGAGGTATGATGGACACTATCTGGCTCATTCTCTGCGCCATGTGCTTTGGCGGTGTAATGACAGGAAGTCGCATGCTCGACTCACTCACACAGCTATTCTTGCGCTTTGTACACCGCACTACATCGGCCGTAGCCACTACCGTAGGAGCAGGTGTATTGTTTAATGCCACCACATCCGACCAGTATATTTCTATCATCCTTTCAAGCCGACTATTCAAGGGTGTATACGATCAATTGGGACTCGAAGGACGCCTACTCAGCCGCTCGGTAGTAGATTCATCTACAGTCACTTCGGTATTGATACCCTGGAACTCATGCGGTATGGTACAATCGACAGTATTGGGTGTTGCAACCATAACATACCTACCCTATTGTTTCTTCAATTATCTCACCCCTATCATCACCATTTTAGTGGCTGCTATAGGATTTAAAATATTCAAGAAGACACCCAAAACTGCATAAAATTACACACTGTAAAACACCATAAAACAGGTGGTAAGTTGAGGAAAAACGCCTCAATTTACCACCTGTTTTTTCGTAGCCCCAAAGTAAGAAGACAGACTACTCAGAGCACTTTCTCAGCACGAAAATGTGGTAGGTTAGACAAATAATTTTTGACTTTTTTCAAAAAATCACTCATTATTAAAAAAAGCCGGTAAATAAAGCACTACGGCTAATGGTTTCTTTGATTTTTTTCGTTATATTTGCCCAACAAAAGAAAAACAAACTAAAAACATATATTTCGATGAAGAAGCAAGTAACACTTCAAGAAGCCGTAGACCAAATCAAAGACGGCATGACCATCATGGTGGGCGGTTTTTTGGCCGTAGGCGCACCTACACAAATCGTTGATGCTCTTGTAGAAAAGGGTGTAAAAGATTTGACACTTATCTGTAACGACACAGCTTTCCCCGACCAATCAATCGGCAAACTCATCGTTAATCGTCAAGTAAAGAAACTCTACGTATCGCACATCGGTACTAACCCCGAGACATCGAACCAAATGAATGCCGGTGAATTGGAGGTAGAATTCTGCCCTCAAGGCACATTGGCCGAGCGTATCAGAGCCAAAGGCGCAGGCTTAGGTGGTGTACTCACAGCAACAGGTCTTGGTACAATCATCGCCGAAGGCAAAGAGATTGTGACAGTAGACGGCAAAGAGTATCTCCTTGAGAAACCCCTCGGTGCAGATGTTGCAATCATTGGTGCTTCTATCGCCGACGAGGCAGGTAACCTCATCTACAAGGGTACTACACAAAACTTCAACCCCCTCATGGCCACAGCAGCCGACATCGTTATAGCAGAGGCCGAAGAGGTTGTTGCAACAGGCTCTTTAGCTCCCGAGACCATTCACACATCGGGTGTATATGTTGACTACTTGTACAAGAAACAATAACAAGTCGCACAACAAGCCGAAATTGTAAAACGAAAAAAGCAATAATAAATAACAAAAATTCCCCAATACTATGGCAAACAAATCTATTATCAGACTTCGCATGAGCAGCCATGATGCTCACTATGGTGGCAATCTTGTTGACGGTGCTCGCATGCTCCAACTTTTTGGTGACGTAGCTACCGAACTCCTCATCCAACGCGATGGCGACGAAGGTCTTTTCAAAGCATACGACAACATTGAGTTTATGGCTCCCGTATATGCCGGTGACTACATCGAGGCCGAAGGCGAAATCGTATCGGAAGGCAACACATCACGCAAGATGGTGTTTGAAGCTCGCAAAGTAATCGTTCCCCGTCCCGACATCTCACCCTCGGCATGCGACGTACTCGAAGAGCCCATCGTAGTGTGCAGAGCAAGTGGTACTTGCGTAACTCCCAAAAATTGCCAAAGAAAATAAAAGACAATAACAAGATATGGAGAAACTTATAATCACAGCCGCCATTTGCGGTGCTGAAGTAACCAAAGAGCAAAACCCCGCCGTTCCCTACACTGTAGAGGAAATTGTACGCGAGGCCAAGTCGGCAGTTGACGCCGGTGCTGCTATCGTTCACTTGCACGTTCGCGAGGACGATGGTACTCCCACACAAAGCAAAGCTCGCTTCAAAGAGTGTATCGACGCTATCTACGAGGTATGCCCCGATGTAATCATCATCCCCTCAACAGGTGGTGCAGTAGGCATGAGCGCCGAAGAGCGCTTGCAACCCACCGAGTTGTTCCCCGAAATGGCAACACTCGACTGCGGTACTTGCAACTTTGGCGACGAAATGTTTGAGAACACTATGCCCATGATGAGAGACTTTGGTAAGAGAATGATTGAGAACAACATCAAGCCCGAGTATGAGTGCTTCGAAATGGGTCACCTCGACACAGTATTGAAGATGGCTCAAAAGGGTCAAGTTCCCGGTGCTCCCATGCAATTCAACTTCGTATTGGGTGTTCCCGGATGTACTCCCGCCACTGTACAAAACCTCGCATGGTTGGTAAATTCAATCCCCGCAGGTTCTACATGGACAGCTACAGGTATCGGTCGTCACGCGTTCACATTGGCAGCACACGCCATTGCAATGGGTGGTAACGTACGCGTAGGCTTCGAGGACAACTTGAACCTCGAGAAGGGTGTTCCTGCCAAGTCAAACGGCGAATTGGTAGCCAAAGTGGTGAGAATTGCCAAAGAACTCGGTAGAGAGATTGCCACATCGGCCGAGGCACGCGAAATCTTGTCTTTGCCTCCCCGCAAAAAATAATTTTCAACAGCAAATAGTAACAAACTTATAAATTCATACGACAATGAAAAAAGGTAACAAATACGGTATCCACCGCGTAATCGAACCCAAAGGCGTTCTTCCTCAACCCGCTAACAAACTCGACAACAACATGGACGAGATTTACGATAACGAAATTCTCATCGATGTTCAAACACTCAATATCGACTCTGCATCATTCACCGAAATCTCAAGAAGATGTGATGGTGACATCGAGAAGATCAAAGAGACAATGAAGTGGATTGTTGAGACACAAGGTAAACATCGCAATCCTTGGACTGGTTCGGGTGGTATGTTGCTCGGTACTGTTGAGAAAATTGGTGATGCTCTTGCTGATAAAATCGACCTCAAAGTTGGTGACAAAATCGCAACATTGGTATCTCTCTCACTCACACCCCTCCGTATTGACGAGATTCTCGAAGTACGTCCCGATGTAGACCAAGTAGACATCAAGGGTAAAGCTATCCTCTTCGAGAGCGGTATCTACGCTAAGATTCCTGCTGACCTTCCCGAAAAACTCGCTTTGTCGGCTCTCGACGTTGCTGGTGCTCCCGCTCAAACAGCTAAGCTCGTTAAGCCCGGCGATACAGTACTCATCATCGGTGCCGGTGGTAAGTCAGGTATGCTCTGCTGCTACGAGGCTAAGAAACGTGCCGGTGTTACAGGTAAGGTTATCGGTCTCTGCCACAGCCAAAAGAGTACTGAGCGCTTGCAAAAACTCGGTTTCTGCGACATCGTATTCTCGGCCGACGCTACCGATTCAGTAGCTGTACTCAACAAGATCGAGGAGCTCACTAAGGGCGAGATGTGTGACATCACTATCAACAACGTGAACATCGAGGCTACTGAGATGACATCTATTCTCTGTACCAAGAACACAGGTATCGTATACTTCTTCTCAATGGCTACAAGCTTCACTAAGGCAGCTCTCGGTGCTGAGGGTGTAGGTAGCGACGTTACTATGATTATGGGTAACGGCTATACCAAAGGCCACGCCGAAATCACACTCCAAGAACTCCGCGAGTGCGAGGAGTTGAGAAAAGTATTCACTGAGTTGTACGCATAATACGTTTGCAGCTAACAGGCATGTACATTCACTATACACTATAGTATAAGAACCGGCATGGGGTAAATACCCCCTGCCGGCTATTAAGTTTCTTGACGATACTGTTACCGAAAGTACAAGCCCCAAGGCAAACAACACAACTACAACACTGAATAACAAACACATAACACTATCAACTCGTCAATAACAACATTATATAAAGCTATGACAGAATCAAGAAGATACGAACTGTTTCCCAACGTTACCGACGAACAATGGAACGACTGGAAATGGCAAGTAAAAAACAGAATAGAGACTCTTGAGGACTTGAAGAAATATGTAACACTCACTCCCGAAGAGGAGGAAGGTGTTAAGAAGACTCTTCAAACATTGAGAATGGCAATCACACCTTATTATATAAGCTTGATTGACCCCAACAACCCCGATTGTCCTGTAAGAAAACAAGCTGTACCTACAGCTAAGGAGACTTACCAATCGCCTGCCGACCTTCTCGACCCTCTCCACGAGGATGAAGACTCGCCCGTTCCCGGTCTTACTCACCGTTATCCCGATCGCGTGTTGCTTCTTATCACCGACATGTGCTCGATGTACTGCCGTCACTGTACAAGAAGACGCTTTGCAGGTCAAAAGGATGCTGAGAGTGCAGTAGACCGCATCGACCGCGCTATCGAATACATTGCCAAGACACCCCAAGTACGCGATGTACTCCTCTCGGGTGGTGACGCCCTTATGGTAAGCGACGAGCGTCTCGAATATATCATCTCACGCCTCCGTCAAATACCTCACGTTGAGATTGTACGCATCGGTTCAAGAACTCCCGTTGTGTGTCCTCAACGTATTACCGACAACTTGGTAAACATGCTCAAGAAATATCACCCCGTATGGTTGAACACTCACTTCAATCACCCTCAAGAGGTAACTAAAGAGGCTACCGAGGCTTGCGCCAAATTGGCAAATGCCGGTATACCCTTGGGTAACCAAACAGTATTGTTGAGAGGTGTGAACGACTGTGTATACACCATGAAGAAACTCATGCACGAGTTGGTGAAGATGAGAGTACGCCCCTACTACATCTACCAATGTGACTTGTCAATGGGTATCGAGCACTTCAGAACTCCCGTATCGAAGGGTCTTGAGATTATCGAAGGTCTCAGAGGTCACACTTCGGGTTATGCAGTGCCCACATTCGTTGTTGACGCTCCCGGCGGTGGTGGTAAAACTCCCGTTATGCCTCAATACGTTGTATCTCAATCGCCCGGCCGCGTAGTTCTCCGCAACTTCGAGGGTGTAATCACTACTTACACCGAGCCTACCGACTATAAGAACGAGTGCAACTGCAAGTATTGCCAAGAGGCTAACATCAAGAATGCCGAGGGTGTATCTTCTTTGTTGCAAGGTAAAGAGATGACTATCGAGCCTGCTCACCTCAGCCGTAAGGAGAGAGCTCACAAAGAATAATACTCACAAACAATAGGTCATGCCCTTTATCAACGACATTCTCAATTACGACAGCCTATCGATTGTAGGCATGGAGAAGAACGTGGGCAAAACCGAATGTTTGAACTATATCCTACGCAGGTTGCCGCTACAAGAAAAGAGTGTAGCGGTAACCTCGATAGGAATAGACGGCGAAAACAAAGACCAAGTAACCTCGACCAAAAAGCCCGAGATATACTTGCGCGAAGGCATGTATCTGTCGACTGCCGAAGCACACTATCGCGAGCGCCGATTGGTGAGCGAACTGGTCGAAATAACCAACGAGCGTAGCTCATTGGGACGCATCGTAACAGCCAAGGTTGTTATAGGCGGTAAAGCTCTCATATCGGGCCCTTCATCGGGTGTATCACTGCGCAGATGGGTCGAGAGTATTAAGAAATATGGTATAGACCTCACCATTATAGATGGTGCTATATCGCGACTTAGCTCGGCATCGCCTGCTATCAGCAAGGCTATGATATTATCGACAGGTGCTGCCCTATCGTCCAATATCAACACCTTGGTACAGAAGACCAAGTTTGTAGTAGAAATGATAGGTCTGGACAAACTTGAAGATGCGAGTCGCGACACCTTGTGCGACATAGAGAGTGGCGTGTGGGGCGTTGACAATGAGGGAAACCTCATCGACTTTAAGATAACTTCGGCACTGGCTATCAATACCATTAAGGTAGATATAACCAAAGGCATGAAGATAATATACACCGTAGGTGCATTGACCGACAAGCTACTCAACCTCATTGCCGAGTCAAAGAACATTAAGAATGTAACCTTGGTGGTGAAAGACTTTACAAAGATTTTTGTGAGCGAAACGGCTTACAGAACTTTTTGCTCAAGAGGTGGAAATATAAGGGTACTACAAAAAAGCAAGCTCATAGCTGTATGTGTAAACCCTACCGCACCCAACGGATATGTGTTGGATAGCGATACTTTGTGTAGAAAACTCCAGGAAGCGATAAAGCTGCCTGTTTATGATATAGTAAAGAACGAATATGACATTTAAGTCGGCACTTGAAATAGACTGTGGATTGCGTTATATGTACGACTCGTTGTGCATAATGTCGTCGTGTGGCCGTAAGATGCTACTCAACAGCGACATGATGACTACAAAGAGTGACATTGACGCATACTATCTCCGACTCAATGACATATATAGTAAGAACTGCTCTCAAATAGCTCACAAGCTAATGCTCCTCAAGGATATACACAACACCTTGAGTCGCCTTGGCGATGGAACTACACTTGATGATATTGAGCTATTTGAGGTAAAACACCTGGCCATACTCTCGTCGCAGATACGAACATTGCTCGTTGAGCTAAACATCACAGCCATAGAGTTACCTCAACTCGACAAGGTGGTTGAGATATTGGACCCCGACAAGCTCAATATTCCTTCGTTTTATGTATATGATTCATACTGCGAGGAATTGCGAGAGGTTCGCAAGCAGATGAAAGCACTGCAAGCGCATGGTGAGGAGTTGTCCGACGAAAGTCGCCAAGAATTATCTACTCTGCTTCAACGTCATGCCGACCTCGAGTTGCAGGTAAGAGAAAGTCTATCGCAACAATTGAAAGCCTACTTGACTCAATTGGTCGATACACTCAACAACCTGGCTTACCTCGACATCCTCGTGGCCAAGGCCGAACAGATTAAAGAGATGAACCTGTGTTTCCCTCATATCATCGAGGATACACACACATTATATAATAATATGTATCATCCGGCTGTGAAAGCCCTCCTTGCCGAGCAGGGCAAAGAGTTCATGCCGGTAGATATAGCATTTGGTAACGAACCCGTTACCATTATTGGCGCCAATATGGGTGGAAAGAGTGTAGTACTAAAGTCACTCGCACTCAATCAGCTACTGGCTCAATATGGATTTGGTGTTGCCGCACAAGAGTGCAGCATCAATCCGGTAGAAGAGATAGCCTTATGCATCGGCGATGAACAAAGTATTGTAAAAGGCGTATCATCATTTGCCGGAGAGATATTGGCAATAGACAATGTAATAAAGAAAATAAGAGCAGGTAAAAAGATACTTGCACTGATAGACGAGCCGGCTCGTACCACCAACCCCGTTGAGGGAACAGCATTGGTAGAAGGCCTGCTTGAAGTCATTAATAGCACCAAAGGTGCATTTATTCTCACCACACACTACAACATCGAAAACAAGAGTGTGAAACGTTATAGAGTGAAAGGATTGAGAGACGGAAAGATGGATTATACCCTCGAAGAGACTCACTGTGGCGATGTACCTCACGAAGCCATTGCCATAGCCGAGAGTCTGGGTATTGATTCACAATGGATTGCATACACAAAAAAGAATTTAAATAACTAATAAACAGCAATATGCAAAGCAAATTAGGACTGGATTTTAAGAAGGTTGAGCGTGCTAAGTTGTTGGCAAAAGATATTGCCAATGAAGTTCAATCATTCGTGGAGTCTAAAACAACAGTAGCCGTAGAGCGTACTTTGTGTAGACTTATGGGTATTGATGGAGTTGATGAAAATCAAGTTCCCCTACCCAACGTTATCGTTGATGACTTGAAACAAAAAGGTGTGTTGGGCGAAGGTGCGTTGTTCTACCTTGCCAACGCTATGGTTAACACAGGTTTGTCTCCTCAAGAAGTAGCTGAACGTGTGGCTAAAGGCGAATTGGACTTGACCAAAATCGAGGTTGCTCCCCAAGCCGAAATCGATAAAGTGTTGCAACCCGTTATCGACGAGAGCATTGCCAAGATACGTGCACGTCGTCAACGTCGCGAGAACTACTTGAACACTATCGGTGAGGGTCCCAAACCCTACCTCTACGTTATCGTTGCTACAGGTAACATCTACGAGGATACTGTACAAGCCGAGGCTGCTGCCCGTCAAGGTGCCGACATCATTGCCGTTATCCGCACCACCGGTCAAAGTCTTCTCGACTACGTACCCTACGGTGTAACAACCGAAGGTTTCGGTGGTACTTACGCTACACAAGCCAACTTCAAGATCATGCGCGAGGCTATGGACCGCGTAGGTGAAGAGTTGGGTCGCTACATCCGCGTATGTAACTACTGCTCAGGTTTGTGTATGCCCGAGATTGCCATCATGGGTGCATTTGAGGGTCTTGATGTGATGTTGAACGATGCCCTCTATGGTATCTTGTTCCGCGACATCAACATGCAACGTACTCTCATCGACCAATATATGTCACGTATCATCAACGGTTTTGCAGGCGTTATCATCAACACAGGTGAGGATAACTACCTTACTACAGCCGACGCTGTAGAGGCTGCTCACACCGTATTGGCATCGGACCTCATCAACGAGCAACTCGCTCTCTTGGCAGGCCTTCCCGAAGAGCAAATGGGATTGGGTCACGCATTTGAGATGGATCCCATGCTCGAAAACGGCTTCTTGTATGAGCTTGCACAAGCACAAATGGCGCGTGAAATTTTCCCCAACGCTCCTCTCAAATATATGCCTCCTACAAAGTTCATGACAGGTAACATCTTCCGTGGTCACTTGCAAGACTGTCTCTTCAACATGATAGGTATATGGACCAACCAAGGCTTGCAACTCTTGGGTATGCCCACCGAGGCAATCCACACTCCCTTCATGTCTGACCGTTTCCTCTCTATCGAGAATGCCAAGTACATCTTCAACAACATGAAGAGCATCGGCGACGAAATGGAATTTAAAGAGGGTGGTATCGTACGTAGAAGAGCACAAGAGGTACTCGACAAATCAATCGAATTGCTCGAACAACTCACATCGGAAGGTTTGTTCAACGCTCTCGAGAAAGGTATCTTCGGTGACGTCAAGAGAAGCCGCGTAGGTGGTAAGGGTCTTGATGGTGTAGTAGAGCAAGGTGCTCACTACATGAATCCATTTATTAACTTAATGAAAGGAAAGAAATAATCATGGCAGGTGGATTATATTCAATGTCGGCAAAAGATTTTGACCAGACATTAGACTTGACAAAAGTAAAGCCCTATGGCGATACAATGAACGACGGTAAGGTACAAGTTAGCTTTACACTCCCCGTTCCCAATGGTGCTGAGGCCGAAGAGGCAGCTAAACTTCTTATGAAGAAAATGGGATTTGAAAATCCTTTGGTGGCATTTGCCCAAGAGTTGACTCCCGGTTTTACATTCTTCAACTGCTATGGCAACCTTACTCACACCGTAGACTACTCTAACATCTACGTTCCTAAGGTTGAGAGCAACACTATGGACATGCACGAGTGCGACGACTACATCAAAGAGCACATCGGTCGCAAGCTCATTGTGGTAGGTGCAAGTACAGGTACCGATGCTCACACTGTAGGTATCGATGCCATTATGAATATGAAAGGATACGCCGGTCACTATGGCCTCGAGCGTTACGAAATGGTCGAAGCATACAACCTCGGTAGTCAAGTACCCAACGAGGAGTTCTTGGCCAA
>CAJGDT010000017.1 GCA_904502265.1 uncultured Barnesiella sp.
CCTACCAATATCTCTACAAGGATGATATGGGTTACAACTTCATGCACACCGAGACTTACGAGCAAGTATCTATCCCCGGCGAGAGCATCGACGGTGTTAAGTTCTTGAAAGAAGGTGATATTTGCGAGGCTATGGTACACGCTGCTACCGACACTATCCTCACTTGCGAGATGCCTCTCAACGTGGTACTTGAAGTAACTTATACTGAGCCCGGTATCAAAGGTGATACTGCTACCAACACATTGAAGCCCGCTACTGTTGAGACTGGTGCTGAGGTACGTGTTCCTCTCTTTATCAACACTGGCGATAAAGTTCGCATCGATACTCGTTCTGGCGACTATATCGAGCGCGTTAAGTAATTACAAAAGGTTACACAACCATATATCGGGAGGCTATGCTATGGCATAGCCTCCTCGTTTTTTATAATGCATATCGATGGCGGGGTGTTACTCTCATTTTATTATTTTTATCTAAATTTGTGAATACTTGGTTTTTATTATTAAATTTGCAAATAAAGATAATTTAAGGTAAAAAAGAGTCGCTCCGGCAACTCTCTTCTCTAACATTTAATATTAAAGAAATCATGAAAAGATTTTTGGCTCTTTCGGTCGTGTTATGCTGCGCGGTAGTGGCTATGGCACAGTTGCGATTGCCTGCATTCTTTGGCGACCACATGGTGTTGCAACGAGATGTACCCGTAAAAGTGTGGGGCGAAGCTGCCCCCGGTAAACGTGTAACGGTAGAGTTGGCTGGTAAGAAAGCCTCTGCCAAAGCCGACAAAAGCGGTCGTTGGAGCGTGTCGTTACCTGCCCAACAAGCCGGTGGCCCTTACACAATGGTGGTAAAATCGGGCAAGGAGTCTATTGTCTATGAAGATGTATTGATGGGCGAAGTGTGGTTGTGTAGCGGCCAGTCGAATATGGAGTGGCGATTGCGTGATGTGCGTAATGCCGATACTGAAGTGGCTAATGCCAACTACCCGATGATGCGTTCGTTCAACGTAGCTCAAGCCATGGAGTATGCACCGCAAAGTGATTTGAGAGGCGAGTGGCAGGTGTGTTCACCGGCAACAGCACATGACTTCTCGGCTGTAGGTTACTTCTTTGCACTCAATGTACATGTTGAGACCGGTGTTCCTGTTGGTTTTATCAACTCTTCGTGGGGTGGTACCGATATTGAGTCATGGATGAGTCTCGAATCGATAGGCCAATTCCCTCAATATAATGAGCAATTGTCGCTCATGCAATCTGACGGTATAGAGGCCTATTTGGCCAATAGTCAAGAGCAATATCGTGCCTTTGAGAAGGCTATCCGCGAAGATGTGGGAGAGAACGAAAAATGGTATATGCCTACTGCCGATCGCTCTAATTGGGCTACTCACAAGGCCCCCTTGTTGTGGAATAACGAGGAACTTGGTCTTCTTGATGGTGTAGTGTGGATGAGCTATAAATTTACATTGCCTCAAGAGTTGCTCGGCAAGAATGCTATCTTGTCGCTTGCTTGTGTTGATGACTCTGATAGAACTTGGGTCAATGGTACTTTTATTGGTGAGACTCATGGCTATAACGTATTGCGTACCTATATTGTACCTGCTGAGGCTTTGACTGCCGAAAATGAAATTGTGGTGAAAGTAACCGATGGCGGTAGCGGTGGCGGTATTTGGGGTAATGAGTCGGACTTGTATATCATGGTCGATGGCCGACGCATATCGTTGTGTGGTGAGTGGAGCTACAAAGTATCGGTGTCAAACACCGACTACAATTATACCAATGTAGGCCCCAATTCATTCCCTTCGTTGCTGTTTAATGGTATGATTCATCCCATGATAGGATTGGGTATGCGTGGTGTGATATGGTATCAAGGTTGCAACAATACCGACCGTGCCCAACAATACTACGACCTGTTCCCTGCGATGATCAACGATTGGCGTGCTCGTTGGGGTTATGAATTCCCCTTCTACTGGGTACAATTGGCCAACTTTATGCAACCTGTTGAGGTGCCTGTTGAGAGCAATTGGGCTCGTCTTCGTGATGCACAAACAGCTACTCTTGCATTGCCCAAGACCGGACAAGCAGTTATCATCGACCTTGGTGAAGCCAACGATATTCACCCTCGTAATAAGCAAGATGTGGGTGCTCGATTGGCTCGTCACGCCTTGCACAACGATTATGGCATGACCGAGGTTTATCACCTTAGCCCCATGTGTAAGCAAGTGGTGCGCAACGACAATAAGTTGGTGGTTACTTTCGATAATGTTGCCGATGGTCTTCAAGTACATGGCCGTTACGGTTACCTCTGCGGCTTTGCAGTAGCCGGTGAGGATGGCACGTACCATTATGCACAAGCGTTGCTTACCAACAAGAACGAGGTGACTGTATGGTGCGATAAAGTGGCAAACCCTGTCAAGGTGCGCTATGCGTGGGCCGATAATCCCGATGATGCAAACCTTTA
Organism: uncultured Barnesiella sp.; assembly: GCA_904502265.1. Lineage (GTDB taxonomy): Bacteria > Bacteroidota > Bacteroidia > Bacteroidales > Barnesiellaceae_A > Barnesiella_A. The sequence continues at coordinate 2,452 of CAJGDT010000017.1, forward strand.
TAATAGCGAGGGATTGGCTACAACGCCCTTTGAAGCTGAAATTGTAAAGTAATAATTTATATAGGAATTTGACAATGAAAAGAATCATCTTGATAGCCCTGTTGGGGCTTTTTCTCGTGGCTTGTGGTGATGTACAACCAACCGAAACGCTCTCGGGATTGCAACGTGAAAATTTTGTGACCGAAATAGGTGGTAAAACTACCGACCTCTATGTGCTTCACAATGCCAATGGCATGGAGGTGTGCTTTACCAATCATGGTGCACGCATTGTGTCGATAATGGTACCCGATCGTGATGGTATCATGCGCGATGTGGTTTTGGGTTTTGATGCAATAGATGGATATGTTGAAAAGGCTACCGACTTTGGTGCTATAGTAGGTCGATACGCCAACCGCATAGATCGTGGCCGTATTACCCTTGATGGTGAGGAGTATCAGTTGCCTTGCAACAACTATGGACACTGTTTGCATGGTGGTCCCAACGGTTTCCAGACACAAGTATTTGATGTGGAGTCGGTTACCGATACTACCATCGTTATGACCTATCTTGCTGCCGACGGAGAAGAGGGTTTTCCCGGCAATCTGTTGTGTCGCATAGCGTACACTCTCACCTATGACAATGCTGTAGCTATCGATTTCAGTGCCACAACCGACAAAACAACCGTGGTGAACTTGGCCAACCACGCCTATTTCAACCTCGATGGAGATGCCTCTAATAGCAATGCCGATTATATATTCCACATCAATGCTTCGGGTTATACTCCGGTCGATTCGACATTGATGACGAATGGTGAAATTCTTGCTGTTGAGGGTACACCTATGGACTTCCGTACCCCTACAGCCGTAGGTGCTCGCATCAATGATGCTGACGAGCAGTTGCAGTATGGCTTGGGATATGATCACAACTGGGTGCTCGATACTCAAGGCGACATGGCACAAGTTGCTGCACGATTGGTATCCCCTGCAACCGGTATTGTGTTGGAGGTTTATACCGACCAACCCGGCTTGCAGGTATATTCGGGTAATTTCCTCGATGGATCGGTTATTGGTAAAGGAGGTGTGCCATGTAACTATCGTTCGGCGGTCGTGTTAGAGACTCAAAAGTATCCCAATAGTCCTAACTTTGCACATTGGCCCTCGCCGGTGTTGCGTGCAGGCGAAACTTACAAAGCGACTTGCGCCTACAAGTTCTCTGTTGAGCAATAATATATAATGTATAGTTGAATACAATAAAAAATGCGACTCATCCGGGTCGCATTTTTATTATGTGTATTTGTCTCTGGTACTATGCTTTTTTCTTGTGCGTAAAGAATCGTACAACAAAGAATAGAGCGATTAACCCAAGTACAGCCCATATACCAATCTTAATGTAATGGCTGAACTCTTCGACTGTTGCGTTGAGTTGTTCGGGCGATACTACCGAGCGCAAGCCGTAGCCAATGAGGGCAAGCACCATGTTCCATGTGCCGGCACCTATTGTGGTGTAGAAAATAAACTTGCCAAAGTTCATGCGGGCCAAACCGGCAGGAATAGAGATAAGTTGGCGCACGCCGGGCACAAGGCGACCTATCAGAGTGGATATTACTCCGTGTTTGTTGAAAAATGCCTCGGCCTTGGCTATCTTCTCGGAGCTGAGCAAGCACAAGTGACCTATGCGACTATCGGCAAACTTATAGACAATGGGTCGTCCTATCCATTGTGCCAGGAAGTAGTTGATGATAGCACCCAAGTCGGCTCCGATGGTTGCACATATAATAACCATCACGAGGCTTACCTCGCCAAAGTAGGCTGCAGGAGGTACTACAATCTCCGATGGAAAGGGTATGAAAGAACTTTCGATGGTCATCAGTAAAATGATGGTCCACTCGTTAAGGTTTTCGATACACCATTGTATAAAAGGTATTGATTGCATATAAACTTATTATTTTAATAGGGTAAAAGTATATTACTCGCGATAGTAAATTCGTTTGACACGGCTCGATATCGATGTTAATACCTCGTAGGCTATGGTGTCAAGTTTTTGTGCTATCTCTTGTACTGGCAGGTGCTCGCCAAATATCTCCACACGGTCGCCTTCATTGCATGGTATGTCGGTAACATCAATCATGCATATATCCATGCACACATTGCCTATGATAGGAGCGCGATGTCCGTTGACCAATACCTCACCACAGCCATTTCCCAAGCGACGGTCAAATCCGTCGGCATATCCAATGGGTATAGCTGCTATGCGTGATGTGCGAGTGAGTATGCCTTTACGTCCATATCCAATGGTGCATCCGGCCTCATATTCATGTATTTGCAGAATTGTAGTCTTAAGAGTGCTCACAGGACGCAGTATTTGTGGCGTATCTGTAGGCGAAACACCGTATAGACCTATGCCCAGGCGCACCATATCCATTTGGTGTTCAGTAAATCGAGTTATGCCGGCTGTATTGAGTACGTGTCGCAGTACTTTATGTTTTGAGGCATTTTGTATGCTATCGGCACATCGGCTAAATGTAGTTACCTGTTGTTGTGTGTAATCATCGTGTATAGCCTCATCGCTGCACGCAAGATGGGTAAATACCGAGCGAGCCATCAGTACGATTTGCGACTGAAGGATGCTTGCCAATTCATCTATTTGGTTTTCGGTGAAGCCCAATCGGTGCATGCCGGAGTCTATCTTTATATGTATGGGATAGCCCGAAACACCCAACTTCTCGCCCTCGGCAAGTAGTGCATTCAGCAGGTTGAAACTGTAAATTTCCGGTTCGAGTCGGTAGCTGAAGAGAGTTCGGAAACTACTTATCTCGGGATTCATCACAATAATGGGCATAGTAATGCCGGCTTTGCGCAGTTCGGCACCTTCATCAGCAACGGCTACAGCCAAATAGTCAACACCATGCTCCTGCAAGGTCTTAGCAATCTCATACGAGCCGGCTCCGTAGCCAAAAGCCTTCACCATACATACCACTTTAGTGTCTGGTTGCAACATGCTGCGGTAGCTGTTGAGGTTGCTTACAAGTGCATCGAGGTTTACTTCAAGAATGGTCTCGTGTTGTTTTAACTCTAAAGCCTCTGAGATGAGTTCGAAGTGGAAATCGCGAGCGCCCTTGATAAGTATCAGCTCATTGTGGAACATATTGGGCGTGAGTGTCTCGGTAAACTCGCGAGTACTATTGTAAAATTCCTTCTCAATATCAAAGAGATAAGCATTGTCCGATATGATAGGACCAATGCCAATAAGGCGTTCTATGCCTTTGCGTTTGAGCAAGTCCGATACCTTACGATACAGTGCTGCCGGCGGGAGTCCTGTTTGGAAAATGTCCGATAAGATGAGCGTGCGCTTCATGTTGCCGGTCGATGCGCGACGAGCCTGAAAGTCGAGTGCTATAGTGAGCGAGTCCATATCGCTGTTGTAGCTGTCGTTGATTATCAGGCAGTTGTTGTTGCCTTCCTTAACCTCCATGCGCATGGCAAGGGGCTCCAATCGTTGCATTCGTTCTTTTATTACATCGGGCTGACGATTGAGGTAAAGCATGATTGCCAAACAATGAATGGCATTTTGAATTGATGCATCGTCGGTGTAGGGGATGGTAACCTCAAGCAAGTATTGCAGGTAGGTGTATTGAATAAGCGTGCTGTTTTCGCCCTTTTCAATTGACGATATATATAGCGGCTTATCACGGTCTTTGCGCGACCATGCTATCTCGTATGCGCCCAAGCATCGTTTCTCGACACAATCGCTTATAATTTCATTATCGCCATCGTAGATGATACAATCGCAACCTTGCAATAGTGTGAGCTTTTCCATGCACTTTTGTTGTACCGAGGCAAATCCCTCTTGGTGTGCATCGCCAATGTTGGTAATAAGGCCGATGGTAGGGTGTATAATCTCCTCTAATCGATGCATCTCATCGGGACGAGAGATACCTGCTTCAAAGAGGGCCAACTCGGTTTTTTCGTTCATCTGCCATACCGATAGGGGTACACCGGTCTGTGAGTTATAACTACGAGGTGAGCGTACAATGTTATAATCTTCTTGCAGGAGTTGGTGCAACCACTCCTTTACCGATGTTTTACCATTACTACCTGTGATGCCTATAACCGGTATGTCGAATTGTCGGCGGTGGTGTGCTGCAAGCATTTGCATGGCGGATAAGGTGTTGGATACTTGCAGAAAGTTTGCCTCCGGCATTTCATCGGCCTCGGCCGGCTTATAGTTGATAACAAAGTTGCGTACACCTTTGTCATAAAGTTCTTTGATGTATCTATGTCCGTCGTTGCGTTCTGTAACGAGGGCAAAGAAGATGCTCTCTTCGGGAAATGTCAGCGAGCGACTATCGGTAAGAAGTACCGATAGTGAACAATCGGCATGCATGTTGCATGTTGCCTTGATGATTGTCGCTATTTGCGAAGTAGTGTAATTCATCTTATCTTGATATTTGTTGTTTCAATTCTTCTATTTCTTTGCTATAGTCGATGTCTTGGTATGTTTGCTCCATTTGCTTCATTTCAGCTATGAGTTTTAGGGCAAATTGTTGATAAGCATCGTTGTTGGTTCCGTTCAGTGGACGGTGGCGTAGGCTACGGTCTATTTTTATGCAATGCTCGGCTATAGTGCGTGTTTCGTTGGTAAAATATGTCTCCGATAGGCGTTCGCAAATATATGCTACGGCTTGTTGCGAGGGGTGTGTCATGTCATCGGCATAGAAACGGTAATCACGAAGTTCGTCAAGTACAATCTCATATGCAGGAAAATAACTGCACCACTCTGGATGATTTTTACACAATCTATCTACAGCCAACAGCAGTGTTGATTTGCTCAGCTGATTGTTGTGTGCGCCATCGCTCATGTGGCGAATAGGGCTTACGGTGAAGAGTATTTTACATTGTGGGGCGTAGACCGAAAGCTTTTTTAGTAGCTTTTCCCAACGCTCTACAATTTCATCTATTTGCAATAGTGTACGTTCAAATAGTCGTGCCGGTTGCTTGTGGCAATTGGCAACGACTTCGCCACTCTCAATCAAGCGATATACGTATGCTGTGCCAAAGGTTACTATAAGGTGGTGACAACGGTTCAGTATCGATGAGGCTCGGTTGAAACTCTCGTTGATGTGTCTAAGGGTGTCCTCTGCCGATGTACTTGAGAATTTACCATGATGATGGTAAGAATACCATAAGTCGCCACTCTTTAGTAGTTCGTCTTGGCGGTATTCCTGCATGCTCATGAGTCGGTCGAGTGCATTGGCTATCGACTCAGGATTGTATAGTGTGCCAAAGGGATTGCATTCTATCGCAAATTTGGCTTTTTGTAAATAATCGCCTACGTTGTCGGTAAAGCATGAACCCATCAGTAGCATGGGGCTACCATGTTGTAGATAGCCTTTTTGCTCTTCTATTACTATGGGTGTATTCCACTTCATTGACCTCTGATTTTGTGATTTCAAATGTAGCGATTTTTTACGACATATAAGTGTTAAACAATTCTATTTTAACACCGAACAAATAAAAATAAAATAAATGGTAAAAATACCATAAAAATATTTGGTAAAACTACCATTGTTGTATTATCTTTGCCTTGTCGTTCAACGATAACTCCTATAAAGATTGTGTAATATAATAGTGTATAATAAGTATGAAAATGTATTTCCGTAATGACTTTGAACGTGACTTTATGAAAGCCTATGAGCAAGCCCAGAAGGAGTGTGGAAAGAATGCGCTTTTTATGTCGCCTCGTGAGTTGGTAGCAAAGGTGGTAAATTCACCCGCTCCCAAATTTTATATTACCTACGAGATGGCTCGTCGCAATGTGAGCGCTTTGCTGCGAGGACTCCACACCGACTGTAATAACAAGCTCAAGATGCAAATGTATGCCGATATTGCTCGTCTCACTATTGACTATCAGCGCCGTCATAAACGCTATAGCGACGATTTTAATGGTGCGCTCATGGCGGTATTGTCGGAGTATCAGGCTCCACGCTTCTATATCACCGAGAAGAGTGCCTACAATATGGTGTGTGCTTTGCGTCGTCGCGAGCGACAAAGAAGAATTCGTCTAACCCTTACACAAAACATGCAAGATGGAAAATAACAACAAATCTATTTTTGAAAAGGTCTCTTTTCCCTATACCTATGATTTATTAAAGGAGTCTCTTGTGGCCGATAGTGCCTATATTGCCCGATCGGTATATGATATATCGGCCGAGAAGTCTTCGGTGCTTCCTATTATTATTACTGAGGATGATCGAGATTTTATCATCGCTCGCATCTCACGCGCTTGTGTCGATATAGTTACTCGTCTTGTAGCGTACATAGACGAAGAAACACAGTTTGATGACGAGCCCTATACCTTTGTCCTCAAGCTTCCTTCGTGTCGTAATGTAGCTATCGATATGCTCATTTCGCATGAGCTGCATCGGGCTATTGTTGCTCATGTATTAGCCGGCTGGTACGAGATGCGATTGCCCGAAATGGCTGTACGTCAGTGGCAACTTTATGAGGCTGCTATTGCTATGGTGCGCCACGACGTATATATGGCACGAGGCAAAGTGCATCGTGTAGGTACTTATTTTTAGTATTTGTCTGATTGTGTTGCAGTGCCCTCGTTGAGGCGAGGGTGCTGTTATTTTATTTCCATGGCCTGCGGTGCAGGAAGTTGTAGATAGGGCGTGGTAACATACCTACCAACACCGGTCGCAACAGCATGAGGTAGTGCCAAAAGGGTAGGCGTAATTTATGAAACGCGTGCCAGAAGGTGTATATCTCGTTGCGACGATTTTTCCACTTGCGATTGACAAATGAGTTTTCGTCATCGCGATAACGGAATAGAACTTCTTGCAGGTTGTATCCACGGTATCCATGTGCATATAGACATACCATCATGTAGTAGTCTTCTACTCGGTGCATGTGTTTGTCGCTTTTGTATAGTCCTATTTTCATGATAGCTTCGCGACGTATCATGCTTGTGGGGTGCGAGTGGGTTATGCCATGTGCAAAGTCGGCCGGTTGTGGGCGTTCCTTGTAGTGCATAGTCATAAAGTCTCCCTTTTCATTGAAGTGAATGGCCGATGTTCCTACAATGGCGTATTGAGGATTTTTCTCCAGCAACTCCACCTCTTTTTCCAGTCGGGTAGGTAGCGATACGTCATCGCTATCCATAATCGCTATATACTTACCTTGGGCTTGTTCTATGCATCGGTTCAGTACGATGTTGCAACCCACATTTTGTTTGTTGCGCAGTACCTTTATGCGGTTGTCTTCTTGTGCAAGCCGGCATGCTATTTCATAGCTGTTGTCGGTCGAGGCATCATCGCATATTATCATCTCCCAGTTGCGATATGTTTGTGTTATAATAGATTCAACGGCTCTGCGCAAGCTCGTGGAACTATTATACACGCCCATCACAACTGTTACGGTGGGTGTTATGTGGTTATCCTCTTTTATGTTGCACATATCTTTTTAGTTCTCGTTTTTCCTCTTTTGTCAGTACTCCCCAATATATAGTTGTTGCGTAGGCTATTAGGTACGCAGGAATGCCTAATATCAGCCACAACCAGTTAAGGGTGTCTGTTATATAATAATCGATAGCGTAGAAAGGCACTATGCACAATAGTGTTGCGCTACACAATCGGCCAAATACTCGTGTAAAGTAGCGAGTGGTTTTTAGTTGCAATTGGTATCGATAATAGACGTTATTGGCTATGGTTGCCAATATTGTTCCGCCGGCCAGTGATACAATTACTCCTATTATGCCATAATGTGGAGCTACGCAATACGATATTATTACGCCGGCAAAGATAGAGATAAAATTGATAATAGCCATTGTTCGCACTCGGCCTTTTGCTTCTATCAGTGCATTGCCATAGTCTTGTGTTTGTTGTACAATCCACGAAACCATCATAATCAAAGCAATAGTATAAGCCAAGTTGTATTCCTCGCCGACCCATAGTTTTATAAAATCTTGTCCAAATATGGCAAATGTACTCAGTACTCCCATTTGTACTATTGCTATGATACGGCCTATTTGTATCATATTGCGAGTAATACTCTCGCCCGATGCATCATCCTTCATCACACGTGATGCGTGGGGAAGGGTCATGCGGTTGATGGTCTCAGCAAAGTAGCCATACATATTGCCAATCAAGATGCCTATACCCATGATTCCCACGGTTGTGGTATCAAACTGCATACCGGCTACGACCGGTGCTGCATTCCATTGCAAGGCGCATGTTGTGGCATAGAGGGCTATCCATCCCGTATATTTAAGGATGGGGCGATAGTCGAGGTGTGTCTTAGCAAATATTTGTTTGCGACCGATGTGTTGGCTGATATAGATAAGTGTTGCTACTACCATGCCTATGTTCAGTGCCATTTCCATGAGGATCAAGGCGAGTGCCTTAAAGCCACACAATAGTAGTGCTACAACGCATACAATCCTAATCAGGTACTTGATAGGTTGCAATATACGTGGAAAGGCAAACAAGCCACAGCCATTGCATATTGCCGTAAAGGCATTGCCGGGAATGATAATAGTGTGTGCCGCAATGACAACCAGTATCATTTGTCGTACATGCGACAACTCACTCGTTGTAAATTTGCTACTCCATATTTGCTCGCAGTTGAGGTAGATGCAAGCTCCCACCGTGAGTAATATCAGGGTGATAATACCATACACACCTATTGCCGTAGTAAGAAATCGCGCCTCGTTGTCTGCATCATTATGTGCGCGATAGTGTGCCACATAGCGTGTAATAGTCTTGCTCATGCCCATGTCGAGTAGCAAGAGGTAGGGTATCATGGCACCCACCAAGGTGTAAAGACCATATTGCGATGCACCTAAGTGGCGCACGACAAAGGGCGTAAGAAATGCTCCTGCTACGGCTATCAGTAGCAAGTTGATGTAATTATATAATGCGCCTTTGCGTGCCTCGTGCTTCATGAGTCTATATGGTAAAAAGGTCTTTAGAGCCACATGTGCCTCTAAAGACCCTATTCATGTATTGAGTGGAATATTAGTTGCAACCACCGTTGCAGCCATCGCAACAGCTATCGCTGCAACCACCATCGCCACAACCGTGGCTACCGCAGCAACCACAACCATGTTTGGGGTTCAACTCCTCTTCTGTCGCATCGCGTACAACTTTTACTACACCTTTGTAGTGAAGATTTTCACCAGCAAGGGGGTGGTTGAAGTCTACTGTTACACCATCGTTCTCTATCATGAGCACAATACCATATACGACAGCACCTTCGGTAGTGCGCATAGGTATTTGTGCGCCGGGAAACACGCGCTTGTCTATCTCGCCCTCCTCGTTTTCAAATACACTGCGGTCGAGTTTCATCATGTGTTCTTGTGAACGGGGGCCGAAGGCGTCCTCTACATTGAGTGTAAAGTCAAAGCTTTCACCCTCTTCAAGGCCCTCTATGCGTTCCATAAATTTAGGTACTACGGCTTCGTCTACACCGTATACAAAACACTCGGGAGCTTCAGGCTCTGTGCTGAACATCAACTCTTCGGCTTCACCGTCGGTATAGGCATACAACTCATATTCGAGTTCTACCCATTTTCCAAATCCAATTTTCATTTTTGTTATTTTTTTAAATTGTTATTACTCGGTTATATAGCCATCTTCGTGGCAATATTTGGTATCATAAACATCCAAGATGCGCTCTACGTTGAAGTAGAAACCCTCAATGTTACGATTGTTCTTTTCTATCTCTATATAGTCGTAGCAAGGTGCTACAAAGATAAATTCAACACCTTTCATACCCAGACAGTTCAGTACCAAGTACTCGTGTGAGGGATATATCACATGCCATGCTGTTTCGGGGGTAATGCCATCGCCGGTACTCAATATCGCATCAATTAAGTGATTTAAGCGGTATTGCCATATCGCTGCTTCTTTGTATTTATTTACGCCCTTTAGTGCATAGATAAGAATATTTATTTGTCGCAAGTCGAATGGGTCATCATTGAGTGTTTGTTGAGCAAACTTTATTAGGTTTTCATACTCAGCCACGCTCAGTTTGCGACCTTGTTTGTATAGGTGGTCTATCTGATGAGCAAACTCTGACTTTCGGTATGGATTGTAGTCTTCTTGAAATGTATAGCCAAGGTAGTAGTAGCAATACTCATCAAGCGTCATTGTTGTATCATTCGAGTTGTATTTGGCTGTGAGTGTAGGGTAGTAGTAGGGCGAATAAGGATCATTCACCGCCTCCTTTATTTGTGTCATATCAGGCAATACCACTTCATTTTCTGCCTCGGTCTGTGCCCATAGGCTACCGCACATCAATGTTGCGGATAGTATGAGTAGTATCTTTCTTAATATATTGTGTGGCATTGTGTCGTTTTCTTGTCGTTATTGGGGTGGCGCTCTATTGGCACACTTATCCTTGCAAAGTTACTCATTTTTACGACCTCTTTTGTATGGAATTTTTTATTTAACAAATCTTTGCAAATGAGACGTTCTTTGCATAAGTAGCTATATAATAAAATCTACCCCGAAAGTATGCTTTCGGGGTAGATTGCTGATGTGATTCTTATACTTTTTTTAGAAATAGTAGCGGAAGCCAACTTCGGGCGATGACAATAGAGCAAAATTAAATGTGCTGATAGGACCCTCGGGCAACAAGTTGTAGTTGAGATTTACAAGACTCATTGAAATACCAAGGTTTTTAGTAGGCATATATTCTAATGCAAAAATGTCGAGGCCGAATGCAAACAGACCGGTTGAATAATCTTCTCCGGCAGCAAATCCACCTCCTATTTTGAATTCGGGTGTATAGTATAATTTATCTACCAGTTTTACGTAATAGGCAAAAGTGGGTTGGATTGTAAAAAGGCTTATTCCTTCACTTGTAGAGAAAGATAGCTCAGCTCCTAAACGGAAATTGTCTGCTATGAAGTATGAAAATTCGGGTGCAAGCGAGAATGTTACTGCCGATACCGAAATGTTTCCTTCGCCTACCGATGTTACTCCTAAACCAAGGCTTCCGCCAAAATACATATCGCCTTTTTCTTGCGCAACGCTGTTACCTGCAAATAATGCGCTTAAACAGAGTAAGAGTGTTAATAGTTTTTTCATTTGGTATAATTTTAAGGTTAATAAATTGTGGTTAATATTTGCTCATGACAGTTGGGTGTATAGATTATTCTATTTTTTTTGTAGTGAATGTGCAAATGAAATAAAAAAATAATAAGATAGCAAGTATTATCTTAGTTTTTTAAAAATTATAGTAAGGTCATAAGGGCGCTGGCAAGGATACCTCCGCAGGCAAGTAGCTTGATGCCGATGCTTACAAAGAACGATAGGAAAGAGCCCAGCGCAGCCTTCATTGCACCTGATGTCGATTGTCGCGATACAATAATTTCGCCCACGAGTGCTCCTACAAATGGTCCGGCCATGGGACCCCACGGCCATGGTAAGAACATGCCCACAAGCAGGCCTATTATTGCGCCCCATTCGCCACCTTTACCTCCTCCAAATCGGCGTGTCATCCAGGGGGTAAGGAATATGTCGAGTATTGTAAGTATCAATGTTATCACTCCCCATACTATAAGTGTAGCAGTGCTCACCGTTACATATCCACTCCAGTGTGCAAGTAGGAGGGACAGGTAGCAAAAAGGTGTGCCTGCCAGTGCGGGTAATATACATCCTGCAATACCTATCAGATATAGGATAATTGCAATAATTATAAGTATTATATCCATAGTTGTCAATGATGAGTTCTTTTTATAATATGTTATATAACGCAAATATAGTGTTTTTTGTAATAAAATGCTGTGTTTGTGTCGAAAATAATGATTTTTTGCAATGCCCGAAATCTTTTTGTCTCATCGATATTGAGGATGGGTAAAAAAAAGAGTAAAAAAAATTGTTTAAACACATTTTTTCTTTACATTTGCATGTTAGATAATTATCAAATTTATTCACTAATAATTTAACTTATGAGAAAATTTTTACTAACTCTTTTTGCAGCCGTTGTTGCTACATTGTCAATGGCGCAAGATTATCCCGAGGTTACATCGGTTGAAGAGCTTAATGCTCAACCTGATGGTACAACGGTGTTATTCCGCGATCTCCGCACTATCGTTGTAGAGGAGGATTTTGGATACTATGTGTCTGAAACCACTTGTTTGGAAGATGGTGTTACCGAAATTACAGGTAACGTATATCCTATTCCCTCATGCTTTACTGCAGTAGGTCGTCTTGTAAAAGGTACTGACTATGAAGGTAACGAGTATCGTGAGTTTGAAGTAGAGAAGGTTGAGTATGTGTCTGAGTTTGAAACTCTTGGCGATCTTATGAACTATGCAGCCAATGAATCAAACCGCGAAATTATGCTCAATTCAAAAATTGTTAAAGCTCTCACTGGTACCGCTACTATTACTCACGTTTCGGGCAATAACGTATTCTTCTACACCACAGTGCAAGGTTACTACGGAAGCAGCAACATTTATGGCATGATGGTTTGTGAAGATACTTCTGACTCATACACTTACTTCGTAGGTGCTGAGCTTGTTGCTAGTGATGGTTGGTCGGGTTACTATACTCCCACTTACAAAGAATATAACGATGATTACGAACTTGTTGCACACAAGGGTGGTAACTTTAAGCTAGGAAGAGGTCTTGATATATGGGCCGCAAACTGGACTCCCATTCGCATTGCCTATGAGTCAACTGACTTTGAGAGCGTATTAGACAACTATGTAGGCGAGGCTCAACCTATACGTTTGGCTCCCGGTGGTACTTTCGTTGAAAGAGATGGCAAGTATTTCTATGAAATCACTATCCGAGTTGAGAAATACGACTATGAGACTTGGGAAAGCTACTATGAAGACGTTGACGTAGTTATTGAGGTTGCAAGTTCTTTGATCGACCTTAGTGAGTATGTAGGCAAAAAATGCGAAGAATACCTCTGTGGTGTTTGGGATTATTGCAACATTGGCGATACCGATCGTCTTCTTCTCAACGAGTTCTTGGGTTCTGAAGCTCACTTTAATTCTATTGAGGAATTCCTCACTCAATATGGTGCCAGCGTTTACGAAGAGGATATTCCCGCTGTATTCGATGCTCCTCTTACCGTTACTTACGTGCTTGA
>CAJGDT010000018.1 GCA_904502265.1 uncultured Barnesiella sp.
ACATCCTTTATAATATAAGCCTCGTAGGTAACACCCGGGGTGAGGAACGAGAAGTCGATGTGAATGTCGCGACTATATTGGGTGTGTTGGTTGTCCATCTTGTTCATGGCGCCTACCCACCACTCTTGACCCTTGCGACGAGCCATGATGATGTACTCGCTCATTTCGCCGGCGAGGGGAAGTGTCTCGTCCCATACAGTGGGCACTCGCTTGAGCCACTCCATGATGTCGGGAACTTTCTCGTACTCGGTGGGCGAATCGCTGACAAAGCCCAGTGTCTGGTGGAAGACAACGTACATAGCCATGCCGTTGGCGCGTGTACCGGTGCAGTCGGGGCGACCTGTGGGCTTGATAGAGAAGCGACGATAGGTACAGTTGCTGAGCATACCGGGGGTAGCATCGGCTGCACCACCAAGCATGCGCAAGAAGGGCCATTCGACCATATATGTGGGGTTGCATGTGCGATCCCACTTATTGTTTTCAAGTCCATGCACAGCCTCGTAGCTGATGATGTTGGGGTAGGTGCGATGCAAACCTGTGGGCTTGGGGCATCCGTGCATGAGAAGCAGTAGCTGACGCTTGGCTGTCATCTCGGCCATTTGAGCCAACCAATTGATAGCCACTTGGTCGTCGCGAGCAATGAAATCGACCTTTATACCCGAGATGCCGTATTTCTTGAAGCGATCGAGGCGAGCCTCGTCTTGCAACATCATGTTGTAGAAGTCCCAAACAAAAATCTTTACGTTGCGTTCGGCTGCATATTGGCAGAGGGCGGCGATGTACGACTCGTCCCATCCTGCATCGCAACACATGTATTCAAGGCCATATTCGGCACAGAAATCAACCCAATATTTAAAGAGTTCAAGACTACGAGGATTGTCGGGGCCATTGGGAATGTCGACACCTTCCAACACACCATCAACAAGCCAGTCGAAGCCTGTCTTGCCACCTTTAATCCACGATGTGTCGGTGAGCTTTTGCTCATCGGCCAGCATGTACACGAGGTCGTTGTTGAGCAACTCAACGTCGGCACGCGACACGATGATACCACGCCAAGGATACTCGCGGTTACCCACGGTACGGGCAATGTATTCGTAGCGTGTAAGTACGCGTTGGTCGTCGTAGATACTGCCGTTGTTGGTTGTCTTGGGGTAGCAAGCGTATTTACCTACTAAGTGACCATTTCCGTTGCTTTGCAAGAACATGCCGGGGAAGTCGTCGATGTCCGACTCGATGATTGTGAGCCCCAATCCGGTGTCCTCGTACTTAATCATCATGGGGTTGACACTGAACTTGCCGGCGGGAACGTCGGCTACAGAGTTGTAGCGTACGTATGATAGCTCCCATTGATTCATGGCAGCAGGAGCCTCAGAGAACCATACAGCGGGAGTACCGGTGAAGGTGAAGTCGACCAACTCATTGTTGACGATAACGCTTTCGTCGTCAATGTTAGTTACCATGCGCCATGCTACACCTTCGTTGTAAGCGCGACAGATAAGGCTGAAATTGCCCATGTCGAGTGTCATTTCGTTGAAGTTCTCGTGAATCGAGGGTTGTTCTCCTTCGATAACGATGATGTCGCCTTCGACATGTCGACGCTCAACATTCGACACACTTGCGTTGTTGCCTACCGCTCCTATACCACGCATGTCGAGTCCGACAGTGGTGCGTGCATAAGTAACGTCGTCGACAGCTACCGATACATAAAGGCTATCACCCGGAGTAACAATAAGATTGATTGTTGCATCGGGTGAAGATACTTGATATGTATCGTTGTTGTTAGCCATGCAGAGGGGCATGGCTAACAACAACGCGCAGTATGTCAATATCTTGTGCAGATTCATTTGTTATGTCGTTATTCGGCTGTAAGACGGATAATCTTACTTTCAAATTGGTTGTACATGGGGAAACGGATACCGTATTTCATCAAGTATTCGCCTGTGAACGACTTGCCTTCCAAACTGTTGAACCAAGACCATTTGTTAGGTTCTTTATTCAACTCGTTGAGGCGGTAGGTCTTGTTGGGATCCAAGCCCTTGAGGTACAATACTTGGTTGTTACCACCGTTGATAACCTTCTCGAGGAGGTATGTAAATACTACAGCGTCGTTTTGATCTTCGCTCACATACATCATAGCTGTACGGGGGTTGGTGTAGGGCGAGAGTAGACGATAGAGGTCGCCATGTTGAACGATTTCGCGGAAAGTATAGTACTCTTTGATAGCATTCTTTGAGAACTCTTTCTCCTCGGGGGTCATGTTCATAGGTTGAACATCCATACCCAACTTGGCCGACATAGCTACATCGAAACGGAACTTGAGGGGTGTTACACGACCTGTTTGGTGGCAGGGTGATGCACTCACGTGGCTGGCCAATGCCATAGCGGGGAAGAATTGAGTAGTACCCCATTGGATGAAGATGCGGTTGTAGGCGTCGGTGTTGTCGCTAATCCAGAACTCATCGAAGTAGCGGAGTGAAGCATAGTCGATGCGGCCACCACCACCAGAGCAGAGCATGATAGAAACTTCGGGGTGGTTGGCGCGAACGCGCTCAAATACGCTGTAAAGACCACGAACGTACTCAATCCACAAGTGTGATTGCTTGTCGGGGCTGAGGAAGAATGAGCCAGAGTTGGTCACGAAGCGGTTGCAGTCCCACTTAACGTATGCGATACCGGGATTTTCTTTGAGAGTGTTGTCGACAACCGAGAATACATAGTCTTGTACTTTGGGGTTGCACAAGTCGAGGATGAGCTGGTTGCGGCTGAGGTCAATCTCGCGGTTGGGTTGAGTAATTACCCATTCGGGGTGTTTCTCATAGAGTTCGCTGCGGGGGTTAACCATCTCGGGCTCCAACCAAATACCAAATTTGATGCCGTTGCGAGTAGCCTCTTCAACGAGGTAACCAATACCGTTGGGCAATTTTTTGCTGTTTACCATCCAGTCACCAAGTCCGGCGTCGTCGTTGTTGCGGGGATGTTTCTCACCAAACCATCCGTCGTCGAGCAAGAACAATTCGAAGCCCATGTCGGCAGCGTCACCAATGATTTTAGTAAGAATCTCTTCGTTGAAGTCGAAGTATGTTGCCTCCCAGTTGTTGAGCAATGTAGTGCGAGTGCGGTCGCCACGCCAGATACCATACTTCTTAGCCCAACGGTGGAAGTTGCGAGTTACGTCGCCTGTACCGTTGCTTGAGTATGAGTAGAGCATCTTAGGAGTCTCAAATACTTCATTTTTGGCCAATTGGTATTGACCGGCAAATGAGTTAATACCACAAATAACGTGAAGATTATCGAGGTTATCTACGTCGAAAGTGAGTTTCCAGCTACCGGGCCATGCCAAAGTACCACCAACTACACGGCCGGCGTCCTCTTGTGCCGGTGCGTCGAGACCCAAAAGGAAGCATGCGTGAGCGTGTTGGTTAGAGCGAACACCCAGTTTCGACTCAAGCGACTTGATGCCACGAGTCAATTGCATCTCGGTCATGTGCATCTCGTCGGCCCACTCGCCGTAGAATTGTGTGAGATAGTAATTCTTCTCTTGGAAGAAGAGGTGCGATGATGCATAGTTGTAGAGCATTACAGGCTTCTTCTCGGTGTGTTTGATAACACTCCAGGCCTCAATCACGTTTTCCTTTTGGTAGGCGTTGAAGCACAAGGTAACGTTGAAGGGGAAGTATGAGTCGCGAAGCTCGATTTCGGTGTGTTCGATGCCTTCTGCCGATACCTCTGTTTTGTGTGAAACGTATACCAATTCGGTAGAAGTATTGCCATCGGCATGTACTGCACGAAGTGCGGGCTCATTAACGTATGAGGTACCAAAAGTGGGGTATGCGTCGTGTTTGGTCATTTGCGCGAATTGTGCGTTATCACCCATCGATTCGCCAAAATAGCATTGACGTAATTTGTTTTTTTTATCAACCTTGTAAATCAGTTGAATGTCGTTTGTAGAAATTGTAACTACTTTTTCTGCTGCGCGTGATGCGAAAGCGGTAAAAGCTAAGATAATTGATAGCAAAAATGTGATGTTGCGTGTCATATTGTATTTTTTAAAATATTTATCTCTTTTTGGGTTTTATAACTATGCAAATAAAGCATTTTCAAATATTGTGTAAAATGGACAAAAACATTATTTAAATGGATAAAAACACTCTGTGCTTTTATTGAAAATAGTATTTTATTTCACATTTATCGTTCTTGTGCAGTGTTACCGATAGCAACCCATCGGTAATTGTGGGTGTGCTGGTTTCTGCCCCATTTATCAGTACTTTCAATTTGCAATCATTGGGTGTTAAAATATTGAAGTTGTTGTCGCATGTAGCTGTGAGTGTGGCTGTTGTTAGCTTGCCATTGTGCCAATTTGCCGAAACTACACCTCCACCTCTGACGCATAGGCCCTCGAAAGAACCAGTATTCCATTCGTCGGGCAGTGCAGGGATAAACTCGATGTACCCTTTGTGACTTTGCAGTAGCATTTCGGCTACAGCTGCAGCACCGGCCATGTTGCCGTCGGGGCAGAATATATCTCCCTCGGCTCCTGCAATGCCGGCAGGGGATATTGTGAACAGATTCTCGCGCGACAATTCGGTGAGCAGGGTCGTGAGCGATTCTTGTGCATTGTTGCCTTCTTTTAGTCGTGCGTAGTAGCATATAGTATTGGATCTACTCCATTCGGTGTCCTCCCAACCCGGTGCGTTGAGGCGGTTTTCGATTGCCACTCGACAGGCTTGCTCCAGTTCGGGGGAGTTGATTTGGGCATAGGGATATAGTCCCAGCAAGTGCGATGTGTGGCGGTGGTTGGGCTGACGCTCTTCGTAATCAATCAACCACTCTTGCAATTGTCCTTTACTACCGATGAGGTAGGGCGGTAATTGGCTGATTGCCTGACGTAGTGTGTCGGCAAATGCACGGTCGTAGTTGTACTGCTCACTAACGTTGATAAGTGCGCTGAATAGTTCGTATGTTAGTGTGCGATCGACGGTGGGCATCATTGTGAGGCAGTATCCGCCACCATTGTATGTAAAGCTGTTCTCCGGTGATATTGAAGGGCCGGTTACCAAGTATTCGGTGTTGGGATAAGGTGTTAAGTAGTCCAAGAGGAATTGTGCATTCTCTTTCAGTATGGGATATGCTTCGTTGAGCATAAAGAGGCTGTCTTGTGTGAAGCGGTGGTGTTCCACCATTTGCAGGGCTAACCATGTGCCCCCTGTAGGGAATGCGCCCCACCAATATGCTCCGCTGCAAGGGGTGTGCCCCCAGGCGTTGGCTGTTGTGTGGGCTGTCCAGCCTCTTGTGTCATACATGGCGCGAACGGTTTTTCGTCCGGGTTCTACCAATGAGGCTGTATAGTTGAATAATGGCTTGTTGCACTCCGACAAGTTGCATACGTTGGCATGCCAGTAGTTTTGTTGTGTGTTGATATCTAAGTGATAATCGCAGGTCCACGCCATGTTGCAAGCCAGGTTGTCGTTCCAGACACCTTGTAGATTGAGTGGTAGTGGCGAGTCTTCGCGTGAGCCGGCTATAAGCAAATATCGGCCGTATTGCATGAAAAGAACGGCCAGTGCATTGTCTTCTTTGCCCTCAGCGAGGAGTCTTAGCCTGTCGTCGGTGGGAATTAGTGACTTCTTGCTATCTCCCAGGTCGAGTGATACTCTTGAAAATAAATGCTTATGGTCGTTGATGTGTGTGCGCAATAGTTCATCGTACGACTGCTGCAGGGCTGCATCAATATGATTTGATGCAGCTGCAGCATAGTCATCGCACGAATAGTCGGTGTTGAGGTCGTAGTATATTACGGCCTCGTCGGCATTGCGTACCTGTAGAGTATTTTCATTAAAACCACAAATACCACCAACAGTTTCTACCTGTACGATGCCGGCGTAATTAACACCGAGCGACTCGACCGTCTCAGTAGAGCCGCTAATAACAATCTTATTACCAATTATACCTATGTTTGCTTGTTTCTCGGGCTGTAACGATAAATCGAAATCGATGGCTTGGGATTTATCGCTTTTAATTCTCATGACCATTACCTGTGCGGGATTTGAGCAGAATGCCTCGCGCTGATATAACGTATCGCCAATGAGGTACTCGACTTTTATGAGGGCATTATTCAAATCGAGGCTACGTTTGTAATGGGTGTATTGTGAAGAATGATTGAATCGTAAATTCATATTGCCAACAGGAATGTGGGTGCCAAATTTTTCGGCGCGTCCTACGCAATAGCGACCTGCTATGTCGTGTAGCTTGTTGTAGTCGTTGGCAAAAAAAGCAGCGCGCATTTCGGCCAAATGCTCGGCGCCACCTTGGGGGTCTTGGTTTTCGTCCCGACCACCTGTCCAAAAAGTTATTTCGTTGAGTGCAATTGTTTCGTTGTCTACCCCACCATACACCATCATGCCGAGTCGTCCATTTCCTATGGGTAGTGCTTTCATCCATTCGTCGGCCGGTTCATCATACCACAATACGAGGTCATTGTGCTCGTTGTTTGTCGAACAAGATACAAGCGCAAATAAGGTGGTAAAAATGGCTGTAATTTTTGAGATGAAATTGTGTGTCATGGTATAGGTGCTTGGTCTTATTGTTATATTGAGGCATATAACAATGCAAAATTACACTCAATATCATGCGCGAGATGGTAACAAACTTGTCTAAGATTTACACATTTGTATCATTTTGGCTCTTTGAATGGTTGTTTTAGTACAAATGTTATATTCGTGATACAAATGTTGCATTCGTGTAAGAATGCAACATTTGTGCGATTGTAGGTTATTTATTCTTCTCTCTTTGCTGTATTACAAACACTTTTGGTGTTACGCCAAACTGTTTCTGGAACAATCGACTGAAATAGGATGGTGTGTTGATACCAACCATTGCACCGGCTTCGGCAATAGTCACATTGCCTTCGATGAGTAGTTCGGCGGCACGTTGGAGTCGCACGATACGTATGTATTCGACCGGTGGTAAATCGAAAAGTGACTTTATCTTGCGGTGGAGAACTGTGCGGCTCATGTTGAGATTGGATGCCAACTTCTCGACATTGAACGACTCGTCGTGCATGTTTTTTTGTACTTCTTGGGCAATGCGCTGCATGAGTTCTTCATCGGCTTTATTGTGGCGAGTACCCATTTTGCGAATAATAGGTTGTCGCATTAACGATTCACGCTCAATCTGGCGATTGGCCAATAGGTTGTTGACGCGTCCTATCAGATAGGCAAACGAGAAGGGCTTTTCGATATAGGCATCTGCTCCTTGATCAAGGCCGTAAAGTTTGCTCTTCATGTCGGTTTGTGCCGATAGTAGGAGTACGGGTATGTGATTGTACTCGGGAATGCTCTTGATGCGGCGGCATAGTTCAAATCCGTCCATGCGAGGCATCATAACATCGCTGACAACAATGTGAATAACCTCACGTGACAGAACCTCAAGGGCTTCCTCTCCGTCGTGAGCCTGGTGAACAGTAAACTTATCGTTGAGGCGGTCTACCAAGAATGCAAGCAGTTCGGGGTTATCATCAACAACCAGTACCGAACATCCCGACATGTCGAGTAGGTTGGTGTTCTTTTCAAGTACCTTTGCGCCGTATACCGGGGTGTCGCTGTCGGTAGTTTCCCATACGATAATATCGTTCTGAGTGCATGGAAGTGCGCAAGTGAAGACGTTGTATTTGCCATCGTCCGACACATCGAATGATAAGTATCCCTTGTGTAGCTCAACAATAGAGCGAGCCAATGATAATCCTAATCCTACGCCCGAACTCTCCTCGTCGATTTGGTAGAATGGGTCAAATATGCGTTTGCGCATATCGGCGGGAACGATATTGCCGTCGCTATATACTGCAATTAATGCCATGTCATCCTCGCAGGTGAGTTTTACCTTAATGAGTTGTGTTGCATATTTTAGTCCGTTGTTGAGCAAGTTGCTTAATACTTTAGTAACCTCTTCCTTGTCCAATGGTATTACCAGTTCAGAAATGTCTGTTTCTACTTCGATATGCTTGCCGGCTTGCATCACCGAAGGCTCGAAGCGAGTGATGGTGTTATCTATCAGCTTCTTGATGTCTTGCATTGTGTAGTTGAGATTGAGCCGATTGCCTTCGATTTTGCGGAAGTCGAGCAGTTGGTTTATCAATGACAGCAAGCGGTTGGTGTTCATTTCCATTACTTGTAGCTGCTTCTTGATGCGTGTGTCGCTGATATCCATCTCCAATACACTCTCGAGTGGTGCTTTTATGAGCGAAAGCGGAGTCTTAATTTCGTGTGCAATGGAGGTGAAAAACGCCACTTTCGAACTGTAAAGTTCTTTCTCCTTTTTGATTTCCAGTAGATTGAACGCACGTTGAGCCTTTTGGCGGTTTCGTGTTTGATACCAATTAACGACTAAATATATAACTATAAGCAGAAGTAATAGGTATATGGTGTAGGCATAAATAGATTTCCACCATGGAGGAGTGATGGTAATAGAGATGCTGGCGCTGTTTTCGAGCCATTCGCCTTTGTTGTTGTTACATTGTACTACAAAGGTATACATTCCCGGTGGCAGCTGAGAGTAGGCTGCTTGTCGTGCGGTGGTTACAACCCAGTCGTTATCTATGCCTTGCATTTTGTAGCGATATTGATGTGCTGTGGGCGAAACATAATCGAGTGCTGTGTACTCTATAACCAGATTGTTTTGTGTGTAATTCAACTTTATTTTTTTGTTGAATTGAGCCGCTTTTTCCAATATAGAGTTTTCTTCTCCTACAACCAATTGCTTGTTGTGTATTTGTAGTCCGCTGATGTATAGTGGAGGCTCGTTGATGTCGAGCTCAATCTCTTGAGGGTTGAATGCCACGAGACCGTCAATGCTACCAAAGTAAAAAGTACCGTCGCTACCTTTTAAAGCCGATTTGTAGTTGTATTGATTGCTCAAAAGACCGTCCTCGGAGGTGAATACCTTTACTGCTCCGGTTGAAGGGTTGAAACGTACCAAGCCTTTATTGGTACCAAACCACAGGTTGTGTAATGAGTCTTCAAGAATTTTATAGCTTACGTCATCGGGCAGGCCATCTTTTTTGGAGAAGGTTGTGAAGTTGTCTTGGCTTGAGTTGTAGCGGCATATGCCACCACGGTCGGTAGCAAACCATATATCACCACGGCTGTCGACGGTGATGCTGCTTACTGAGTTGGAGCTCAAAGCGGTGTCGTCTCCTGCATGAGCCGAGAATTTGCGCACCCGTTTTTCTTTCAGGTCGTAGCACCACACGCCACTACCCATAGTGGCTATCCATAGGCGTTGTTGCGTATCTTCAGCGATGTCGTATATAAATCCGTAGCCAAATTCACTCATGCGTACAAATGGATTGCCCTTTTGTGCTGAGTAATATATACCCCAAGAGTTACCAAGCCAGTATCCACCTTGCGAGTCTCGGAAGATGGCACACACACTCTGTTCATCTTTTAGGTTGAGGGTGTGTCCGGAATATACTTTTGCAGTATTGTTTTCTAATGAGAAAACTTCCATACCTTGCTTGAATATTCCACAATAAACCGCCATTTCATCGGCAAAAATAGCTAAGTTGGAGTGTTTGTTGCTTATGCTTCCGGGAACTTTGGTAAATAGATGGGTAGAGGGGTTGTAGATATTTACTCCATCGTCTTCCGATGCTATCCATATACGGCCATATTTATCCTCACACATCTCGCTCAGGCGACGGCTGGTGAGAGTGTGTGGGCGATTCGAGGGGAAGTATTTGCGGAAAGCATATCCTTGCATGGCTAAGAAGTCTACTCCTCCATACAAAGAACCTATCCATATATCGCCATGGTTGTCCTGGTATAGCGAGTAAATGTTGTTGTCGGAGATGCTGTATTGACTCATTGCATCTTCACAGGCATGTACTATATGGCCTTCTTGTTCGTTGACTATAAACAATCCGTCTTGTGTGCCTACATATAGCGATGTGCCATCGAAGCACTTTAGGGCGCGTATGATTTTGTAGTGGATTTGTGGTGTGTCAAAGTCGCTTAGTATGTTGTCTTTGAGGTTGTATTTGAGTAGCTTGCCTTCGTGAATACCAATGGCGAACCCGTCGTTATACTCGCATAGAGCATAGACATTTTCGCCCCTTAAGGTGTTGCCATTTCTGTCGGTTATGAATTGCTCAAAGCTGTCCCGATTTTTATCGTATTTGAATAGACCTTGACCGTTTGAACCCACCCACACATCGCCATTTTTGCGAATGCAGAGACTTTGTGGCGAGTCGGCACTACCCATGATTTTGTCGGGGATGTAGTAGCACCTTAACGACTTGTCTGATGTTGAGTATTTGAATACACCCTGTTTGGGAATAATAATCCAAATATTGCCATCATTATCACTGTCGATTGTCGATACCCAGTCGTTCATGACCACGCCATCGAGTGTAGGAGTCGATAAAAACGAGAAAGACTCGTATTCGGGATTATATAAATAAACGCCTTTGTCGGTTCCCACCCACAATGTGTGGTTGCTGTCCTCATACAATGCCGATACGTTGTGGTTGCTGCATTGCAACACCTTGTCATCTACAGCAAATTCGCGGAAGGTGTGGCCGTCGTAACGGTTCAAACCATTGCGGGTACCAAACCACATGAACCCGTAACTATCCTGTATAATGGCCTTTACGTTGCTTTGGGATATGTAATTTTGTCCTGTAATCTTGGTAAAATATAGCTCGGTATTGGATGTCTCCAAGGCTTGTATGTGCAAGGGGAATAGGAGTAATATGACCAGTAGTCGAATGTGTTTCATAGTGCGAATTGCATGATATAGTAAGTCAACAAAAATAACTATTTTTATTTGACTATCCAAATTTGGCTGTGTGAAATAGACGGCAAGAAAATTTCTCTAAAAAATCATCTCATCAAAGGTTGTTTCTTACAGAAATTTTGTATCTTTGCTTGAGTGTTATGGAAGAAAGTAGAGATATAGCAAATCGTCTGATAGGGCTCCATCAAGAGGGTTCCGATACTTGCTTTTTTGTTGTATCACACTTTTATTGACGCTGCGACCGCCCGACAAAATGTCGGAATGGTCGTTTTTTTTGTATGATAACAATATAATTCGATATCTTATGAAACGTGAGAGTCTTGTATCTATCAATGATTTCAGCAAAGAAGAGATCATGGATTTGCTGGAGAAAGCCCGTAGCTTTGAAGAAAACCCTAATCGTAAAGTGTTGGATGGAAAGGTGATAGCAACCTTGTTCTTTGAGCCGTCAACTCGCACACGACTCAGCTTCGAGACAGCAGTCAACCGTTTAGGTGGCCGCATTATCGGTTTTAGCGATGCGGCGACAAGTAGTTCTTCGAAGGGTGAATCTCTAAAAGATACCATCATTATGGTGAGCAACTATGTCGATCTTATCATCATGCGTCACCACCTTGAAGGTGCAGCCCGCTATGCATCGGAAGTGTCGTCGGTGCCCATTATCAATGCCGGAGATGGAGCCAATCAGCATCCTACACAAACCATGCTCGACCTTTATTCAATATACAAGACACAAGGTACTCTCGAAAATCTCAATATTACCATGGTTGGCGACTTGAAGTATGGCCGCACAGTACACTCGTTGTTGCAAGCGATGTCGCACTTCAACCCCACATTCCACTTTGTTGCACCCGATGAGTTGAAGATGCCTCAAGAATACAAGATATTCTGCGAGGAACACAATATACCCTACTATGAGCACAGCGATTTCTCGGAGGATGTTATCAATCAGGCCGACATCTTGTACATGACTCGTGTACAGCGTGAGCGCTTTACCGACCTGATGGAGTATGAGCGAGTAAAAGATATCTATATTCTTCGCAACAGCATGTTGGCCGGTAGTAAGCCCAACTTGCGCGTGTTGCACCCGCTACCCCGTGTCAACGAGATTGCATATGATGTAGACGATAATCCCAAAGCATACTACTTCCAACAAGCCAAAAACGGTCTTTATGCCCGTCAGGCAATTATCTGCAAGGTGCTTGGTATAGATGTAGAATAACCCCTTAAAAAGTTTATTGTTATGAGTACTATAAAGAAAGAACTCGCCGTGGCAGCACTCGAAAACGGCACTGTAATAGATCGTATTCCCTCGGAACAACTTTTCAAGGTTGTTTCGATGCTTTCGCTCAATACTATCCCCAATAGCATTACCATTGGCAATAACTTGCATAGTGGTAAGATCGGTAAAAAGGGTATTATCAAGGTTGCCGACTACTTTTTCCGTGACGAGGAGATCAATAAGATAGCTCTTATTGCACCCGATGCCACTATCAATGTTATTCGCGACTATAAGGTGGTGGAGAAATACCATATTACATTGCACGACACATTGCGTGGTATCATTCGTTGCAACAATCCCAAGTGTATAAGCAACAACGAACCCATGGAGACCGTATTCCACGTGACCAACCGACAACCCCTTGAGGTAACTTGTCGTTATTGCACTCGCACTATTCCTGCCAATAAAATAGAGATTTGTAAATAATGAAAGAGACCTGGAAGCCTGGCACACTCATATATCCATTGCCCGCTATATTGGTGAGCAGTGGCTCTACGCCCGACGATTATAATATGTTTACTGCAGCATGGGTAGGTACGCTCTGTACCAATCCCCCCATGTGCTATGTCTCAATACGTCCCGAACGACACTCCTACGAACTTATCAAGCGCAACATGGAGTTTACGCTCAACCTCACTACTCGCAGCATGGCACAAGCTACCGATTGGTGTGGCGTGCGATCGGGTAAGGATTTCGATAAGTGGAAAGAGACCGGTCTTACCCCCTGTCCCGGTAAGGAGGTGCGCTCGCCCTATATCGAGGAGTCGCCGTTGAGCATTGAGTGCAAGGTGCGCGAGATTGTATCACTTGACTCGCATGATATGTTTATTGCCGATGTGGTAAATATCCTGGCCGATAGTAAATATATCGACCCCGAAACCCAGGCGTTCGACATGCAACGTGCCGATCTTATGGTGTACTCGCATGGTCACTACTATGAGCTGGGACAAGAGATTGGCAAGTTTGGATGGTCGGTCAAGAAGAAATAAAAAATGATTGTTAACCGATAAATATTATATTATCATGAAAAAAATCTTTACTTCTTTATTCTTATCGTTATTATGCGTTGTTGCAGTCAATGCGCAAGACTATGTTGTAGAACCTCAAAATGGCTCAGTAGTTGAGACCCTATCCGATATATTTATTACCTGGGAGAGTGCTACTACTATCGATGTCGATCCTGCTCTCATGGTAGGTGGTATCAAGGCCTATATGGTAGAAGGCGACAACAAAACCTTTGTTACCGATGTATTCTGTGGCCCGGCATGGGGCAATTACATCAACCTCACAATGATGAATCCCACAGTAGATGCCGGCGACTATTTGATTGAGATACCCGACAATATGATTACTGTTGATGGCGTGGTTGTGCCTGCTTTTAACCTCAATTATACCATTCCCGGTATGGCAACAACAGAAGCTACATTTGAAATTACCAGTGATAATGGTTCGCTCAATACATTGTATATCAAAATAGAGCCTTGTAGTGAGTTGCAACTCAACGAGGATGAGGATGTAGAAGTTCCCTTCTTGGTGAAAAATGACGGATTCAATTCGGCAATTGCAGCCAATTATACAATCACCATCACCGGTGCCAATACTGCTACACTCACTGCCAGCAAGACTGTTCCCGATGGTAACTATACCTTGCACATTCCTCGTGGCAATTTTATTGTAGATGGTGAAGTTAATCCTTTGTGGATGAAGGATTTTCTCCCGACTGCAGTGCATGGAGTAACAAACGATGCCGACCGTGTTACCATATACAACCTCAATGGTGTGCAAGTAGTGAATAATGGTAATGCTACTGTTGTGAACAGCTTGCAACCCGGTATCTATATTGTTAATGGTAGTAAAAAGATGGTGCGTGGTAACAAGTAATGTCCAAAAATGCTTGACAATACCAAATAATTCATACCTTTGCACCGTAATTTTCGATAACGACAATTAATATCACTTAATTATAATATTATGGAAAGAGACAAAGTAATTTTTGACATCATCGAACGCGAGCACCAACGCCAATTGAAAGGTGTTGAGCTTATCGCTTCTGAAAACTTTGTGAGCGACCAAGTTATGCAAGCTATGGGCTCATGCCTCACAAACAAATATGCCGAGGGTTATCCTGCAAAACGCTACTATGGTGGTTGCGAGGTAGTAGACGAGAGCGAAAATATCGCTATTGATCGCCTCAAAAAACTCTTCAATGCCGAGTGGGCCAACGTACAACCTCACTCAGGTGCACAAGCCAACATGGCCGTATTCATGGCATGTCTCCGTCCCGGCGACAAGTTCCTCGGTCTCAACCTCTCACAAGGTGGTCACCTCTCACACGGTTCGCCCGTAAACTTCTCAGGTCTTATGTTCCAAGCTCTCGACTACGGTGTTCGTCAAGACACAGGTTATGTAGATTATGAGCAAATGGAAGAGGTAGCTCGTCGTGAGCGTCCCCGCTTGATTATTGGTGGTGCTTCGGCTTACTCTCGCGAGTGGGATTATGCACGCATGCGCCGCTTGGCCGACGAGATTGGTGCTATCTTCATGGTCGATATGGCTCACCCCGCAGGTCTTATCGCTGCAGGCGAGTTGGAGAACCCCTTGAAATATGCCCACATCGTTACATCTACTACTCACAAGACTCTCCGTGGTCCTCGTGGTGGTGTTATCCTCATGGGTAAAGACTTTGACAATCCTTGGGGCAAAACTACTCCTAAGGGCGAAATTCGCAAGATGTCGGCTTTGCTCGACTCTGCAGTATTCCCCGGTGTACAAGGTGGTCCGCTTGAGCACGTTATCGCAGCTAAGGCTGTTGCTTTTGGCGAGGCTCTCACTCCCGAGTACAAAGCATACCAACAACAAGTACGTGCCAATGCCCGCGTAATGGGTCAAGCCTTCATGGATAAGGGCTACCACGTTGTATCGGGTGGTACCGACAACCACTGCTTGCTCATCGACCTCCGCACTAAGTATCCCGAACTTACAGGTAAAGTGGCTGAGAAAGCACTCGTTCAAGCCGACATTACAGTGAAC
>CAJGDT010000019.1 GCA_904502265.1 uncultured Barnesiella sp.
TTGAGCCAAATGAAAGAGGGAGTGCTATACACTCCCAACGTAGATCATATGGTAGAGCTACAAAAGAACCGCCTACTATATGATGCCTACCAAGAAGCAGAATGGATTGTGTGCGATAGCCGCATACTGCAACTATTTTCGCGCATGCTTAAGAAAAAGATACCCGAGGCAATTCCCGGCTCAAGTTTCTTCCCCGCATTTTACAACTACCATCGCAACAACCCCGACTGCAAAATTTTTCTTTTAGGTGCAGCCGAGGGTATCGCACTCAAGGCTCAAAAAGAGATAAACTCAGCCATGGGACGCGATATGGTTGTTGGGGCTCATTCTCCATCATTTGGTTTTGAGAAGAACGAAAAAGAGTGCATGGATTTGGTCGACATGGTCAACCGTTCGGGTGCTACCGTATTGGTAGTTGGCGTGGGTGCTCCTAAGCAAGAGTGCTGGATACATCGTTATCGCAAGCACATGCCCAATGTAAAGATTTTCATGGCCCTTGGAGCCACTATAGACTTTGAAGCCAAGACCCTCAAGCGAGCACCTATTATATGGCAAAAAATGCACATGGAGTGGTTTTATAGATTCCTGAAAGAGCCTAAACGTTTATTTAAACGTTACTTTGTGCGCGACCCGCAATTCTTTGCCTACTATTTCAAGCAACTATTAGGCCACTACCACAACCCCTTCAAGTAAGCAATCGACATGAAAATAGGTATACTCACTTATTATGGCGACCTCAATTGTGGTACAAATCTGCAAGCATACGCCACACTTGTAGCAGTGCAACAACGTCATCCTCATGATGATGTTGAGATAATACCCTTTCATGCTTTTGCTCCCCAACGCAAGCCCTACCTTTCCAATGCGACATTACAGTCGTTGCTCTACGATTGGCGTCGTATACAGCAATACAATTGCTTCAAGAGGGAGTTTTTGGGTATAACTAAGGACAACATCATCACCGATATCAATAGTGCTTTGCGTTTTATCAAGGAGCGCAACTACGACATTATATACATCGGTGCCGACACATTACTTGAGCTCGATCGCCTTCCTAAAGGTAGTCATGACATATCGGCCTACTGGTTGTCGCCCGACATTAAGGCACGCAAGGTTTTATTAGCGGCCTCGTGCAAAAATACCGAGTACAACACACTCTCTAAAGCACAGATAGAGAAACTTGCTGCTGCGATAAAAGGATTTTCGGGCTTAGGTGTCAGAGATATCACTACATACAACCTACTCTCACACTTTGTTGACAACGAGCAGATTGAGATAATACCGGATCCTACATTCGCCCTGCCTATTGACTACTCGTACATAGAACGATACCTGCAAAAGAACAAGATAGATATACCGCAACGCAGTATCTGCTTTCACACCTACCGCACCGATAGATGGTGCAAAGAGGTGGCCGAACATTTCAAAGGCAAAGGCTACACAATTGTGTCATTGCGACCGGCTCCGTGGGCCGACATTATCCTCAATGGTCTATCTCCCCTCGAACAATTGGGTGTATATCGCTATTTCAGCCTTATTGTTACCCACCGCTTTCACGATACCATCTTCGCACTGAAGAATGGCATTGCACCTCTTACATACGTATCCGACAATTCCTACACAACAACACTGGGCAACTCCAAGTGCTCATCGTTGATAGAGGACTTTGGCCTGTACCCCCAACACATCATAGACAATCCCGATCAACTAACAGCCTCTCACTTCATTGAACGTATCGAGAGTATTATTGCCACCTTCGACAATCGCAAAAAGGATATCGAGCACAGGGTTAATTCCTGCGCCCAAGCATACACCGAATTCCTCAACGCCTGTATCGTCGACTAACGGTGCACTTGATAATAAGACTCTACGGGATTGCGGTGCGATACGGCTACCTTGTACGACTCCTTGTAAGCTCCTACACCTATTATCATCACAGGCACTTCATTGGAAGGAACTCCGAAGGTTTTCTTCAATCGGCGTGTTTGATTGGTCTTGTAGGCTGTTGTCAGAGGTATAGTTGCCAGTCCCTTATAGTGAAGTGCGAGGAGTAAATCCATTGCAAACAAGCCTCCGTCGACATACATTTGGTGACGCTCGTTGATAAAATAACGACGCATGTCGGCGGTAACAAGTATGGCATATTGCATATCATGACCGAAGCCATTTGCTCCACCTTGGAAGTCAAACAATTGATGAGCCTTGGCTCCTTCATAAATATGAGCAAACGCCGATTGGCGGTTGCATGCAGAGGGTGCCTTGCGCGCTATGTCTATAGCCGCTACGATTTCATTAAGGTCGACATGCGATTGAGTGTCGAAGTCGCGTATCGAGCAACGACTCTGCGAGAATGTGTCAAAAGAAGCCTTTGTAGCCTCAATCGTATCAGATTTACAACAAACTGCTATACCGGCTGTCATACTCTCGCGCAACGTATATGCCTTCTTTAGCACCTCATATCGAGTCTCAACAGCCTCAACAGGATATCCATTATTACGATTAAACTCGATATAGTGGGCAATAACCGCCATCGATTCATCAATAGAAGCCGAGGGAAAACGGTTCACATACAACAATAAATCATCAATCAAAGACAACACCTTGGGTTGTCCAAAGCCTACACGCACCGAGCCGATTGACATACCTTTCTCGATGGCATGTGTCCTGATGCATAGGTCGGCGGCAAACTTCACCTCGTCATGCATCATATCTGATGCGCCCAAGTGCTTACTTTGGCTGCAGGCCTCATAGAAAGCCTCGAGCATCAAACGAAACAGCAGGATAACTCTATTGTGGCGTATGAAAAGGCGCACTCTCTCTTTCAGTTTCATATCGTTTCAAAAAAACGTTTATACTCCGCCAAAATACTCTCTGATGAATACTTTCGGGCGATGGTTTCTTTCAGATTTTCGCACACTGCCGCATACTCTTGCTTAGACAGCAATATAGTCTTCTTAAATACCTCGGCAAGGCCGTCAACATCATTCTCCTCAAAGAGAAAACCATCCACACCATCGGTAACATGCTCGGTAAAGCCTTCGATGCGAGTAGCTATCACGGGCATTCCATAGTTATATGCTATCATGTGAGGGCCACTCTGCGTAACATTCTCATAAGGCAACACCAAATAATGATGGCGGGCAAATATATCAGCCACCTCTTCATCAGCAATACGATCGGGGGTAAATGTTACTGAGCAACTCAACTTATCAACCATTGAGCGGTAATAGCTCGCATTATCGCACGAACCTAATACCGACACATGCACACGACTCAGCAATTCTTGCGGCAACCGTGCCATGGCCTGTAACATCACATCCAGGCGCTTGTTTTGTCGCACATTACCAAAGAACAAGAAGCTAACCTTATCATTAGAAGGGGTTACTCCGGCTGTAGGAGTGCCATAATCCTTGAGCGACAACGGAGTGTACATAATATGCTTGCCGCTGTACATAGCCTCAAATTCGGCACGCGCATGTTGCGAAAACAGATGAAAATGTTTGTGACGATTAAAAACGTATGACAAATACAACTGAGACAATCGACGATGATGCCATCCTTCATACGACTTCACATTATGTGTAGCATGCACCATCTTGGTTGTGGGCAAGTAGAAGTCGAGCACCGGATACATATAGGGAACCTCCATAGCATCCACATATATTACATCGGGAGCAAATTTTTTTATCTGCTTAGCTATATCGGCATAGAAGGATATACACTTGGGATTGCGACGACGATAAGGGATACGCCTTTTATATATATTACAGTCGGCCTTAATCTCCGGCACTGAAATCTTTCCGTCAAAACCTTGGATTATATACCACTCCACCTCATACTCACTCGTCAGATGCGGTACGATAGGTATATCCACATCTACAAAATAATCGGCCGTAATCCAAGCTATACGTTTCTTCTTCATCACTATATTTTTTACAAAGGTAAAAAATTTTCGGCAATACACCCCTTTGAGATATCTCTTTTTGCCCATCACATCGCATTGTTCCCAAAAACTTTTGTACGCACATCATTGTTTTCATAATACCACAACACCACTCATGCCGTGTTGTAGCACTTTTATTTACCATAAACCAAAAAGAATGTTATGAAAAAGGCAATTCCCATTCTACTCATGGCAATGGCTTTTATAGCCTGCCAAAAAGACCCCGACCTCAACGAGCTGTCGAGCGATCTCATCGTCTATACAAGCCACGACAAAGGGGCAAACTTCGGCAAGTACGCAACCTATGCCATCCCCGATAGCATATTGGTACTCGACGATAAGAGTAAACCTACCTACTTCGCGGCCAATGATCCTCGCACAACAGCCATCTTAGGTGCTATAAACAGCGAAATGAAAACACGTGGATATAGCCGGGTATACGACAATGCCGATGCCGACATAGGACTACAGGTGAGCTACGTAAAAGACACTAACACAATCATCTCATATGCCTCGACGAACCCCTATTGGTGGTATGGCTATGACTACTATTGGCCCGGCAGCTATTGGAACCCATATTGGTGGGGATGGACTCCCTCATACACTTACCCTATAAGCTATACCTACACGATTGGATCGTTGATCATAGAAATCATTGCTCTCGAAGATGCCAACCCCTCGACCAAGAAAATACCCGTTATATGGACAGCCTATATGGCCGGTATATTATCAAACAACCAACTTAATATAAACCGCACAGTTACAGGTATATATCAAGCATTTGAGCAATCGCCCTACCTACAATCGAATGGCGAATAATGCGGCCCTATCTGCCCTACTCAATTTACCAAACAACTAAAACGTAGAACTATGAAAAAGATTAGTAAAATACTCGGCCTAAGCCTATTTATATCAGCCATGTGCTTGCCACTTGTCAGCAATGCACAACTTATGAAAGGCGGATATTTCACAGCCGATTGGCAATTTAATGCCCCCGTAAGCAACGACTATGCCAATGTGGCCAGTGGTTGGGGTATGGCATTTGAAGGTGGATATTACGTCATACCCAACATGTCGCTCGGACTCTACATCTCGTATCATACCAACAACAAGTACATCGGCGAACAAGTATTGCACCTAAGCGACACAGAGAGTCTTTACACCGACCAACAGCACTCGCTCTATCAAGTACCCTTTGGTATTGCATCACGCTGGCGTTTCATTCTCGATGAGATGTTCGAGCCTTACATTGGCGTTAAACTCGGTGCAGCCTATACTCGCATGGAGTCTGACACACAAGTATACACCTACTACCACGACCGCTGGGGATTTAACGTTCAACCTGAGATTGGCCTCAATTTCTTCCCTATGCCCATCAATCGAGTAGGTATACACTTGGCTCTCTATTATAGCTACTCCACCAACAAGAGCCACGTACTTACATACAACATAGATGGCTACAACAACATCGGATTCCGATTGGGTCTATCGTTCTAACACCATTGGATTATTGCTATCTGGTATAGATTGTACAAACGTAAAAAGAGTCTGTGTCCCCTTGGACACAGACTCTTTTTTATAAAGTTTTTATTCAATCGCAAACGTTATTGGCGACCTTTACCATTGTGCTTGGCTTGTTGTTTGCGTTGCTCGCGCAAGAGTGCCTCTTGTTGGCGTTGAGCCTCTTCGAGACGTGCCATAAATCCGCTTTTCTTACGGGGCTTCTTGGCATTGGCTTCCATCTCGGCCAACACTTTCTTCTCATCGACGAACTTGCGGAAAGCCCAAGTTTGGATAATGGTAATCAACAACGAGAGGAAGTAGTAGTAGCTAAGACCCGCTGCGTAGTTGTTGAAGAAGAACAAGAACATCAAGGGCATGAGGTACATCATCCATTTCATGCCGGGCATGGTGTTTTGTCCACTTTGATCCATTGTCACCTTAGTATATAGTATGTTGGTAATAGTCATCAACAAGCAGAAGAGACTGATGTGATTACCAAATGTACTGCTGATGAGGGGAATGTAGGTATCCCACTCAACAATAGCATCGTATGACGAAAGGTCTTTAGCCCACAAGAACGACTCACCACGCAACTCGATAGATGAGGGGAAGAACGAGAACATGGCCACAAGGATGGGCATTTGCAACAACATGGGCAAGCAACCACCCATCGGATTTACACCGGCCTTGCTATAAAGCTCCATCATAGCATTTTGTTTCTTCATCGCATCCTCGGGGTTGGGATACTTCTCGTTGAGAGCTTGCATTTGGGGTTGAATAACACGCATGCGAGCTTGCGACTTGTACGACTTGTAGGTGAAGGGGAACAAGATAAGCTTGATGAACACAGTGAGCAAGAAGATGATAAGACCGTAGTTGCCACAGAACTTGCTGAGGAAGTCGAACACGTTGATAATAATGAGTGTATTGATCCAACGGAACAAAGGCCAACCCAAGGGTATAACGCGGTCGAGGTCAAGGCGTTCTTCTTTATCCAAGCCCTTGTCGTACGAGCGGAAGAGCTTGTAGTCATTGGGACCAAGGAAGATAGAGAAGCTACCTACATAAGGATTGCTCGATGCATAATCAATAAGAGTCTCGCTGTGGAATTTCTTGAGATATTTAGGATCTTTCTCAAGATCTTCACTCACAAGGAATGCCTCATTAAAGTTATCTTTGGCAATAAAAGCCGAAGTGAAGAATTGGTCTTTATAACCAATCCACTTAAGGCTTGTCCTCACGTATTTGTCTTTATTACCTTTCTCGGCAAGTTTGTCTACATCATCACCCACGTGCTTGTAGTACAATGCACTATTGGCTTGCTCAAACATGCGACCCTTTTCTTGGCGAGGCATCTTGAGATCCCAATACATGTCGAGATTGACAATATTTTGAGGGATAACCTTCTCCATGCCATTTTGGGTCACATCCATTTGCACGCGATAGCTATCTTGAGGCAATGTATAACGTACATTCCACATTGCTCCACCGGCAAGGTTAAGAGTCATATCGACTGTGCTATCGGTAGCTGTAGGAGTAAAATACAGGCTTTGAGTGTCTATAACACGAGCTCCGGTTTTGAAAATGAAACCATAACGGTTGTCATTGTTTTCAAATAGAACAACGTTGGTAGTATCTTCACCTGTGTAGTTTTTGTAATCTTTGAGAGTAGCTTTACGCAAATAACCGCCTCGGCTCGAAAATTCGAGAGCTACAACATTATTCTCAAGCTTAATGATTTGCTCTTCACCCTCTGCAACAGTTGCAAATGCACCATAAAGAGCAAACATTTCGGCCTTACGCAATGAATCGGCTGTGAGGCTGTCTACTTCAATGTTGGCCATAGCAGCTTGAGCTTGGGCATCGGCTTGCTCTTGCCATGCAGCTATTTCAAGGGCCTGAGCTGCCTCTACGGCAGCAATAGAGTCATTGTATCGTTGTTGCGCTGCTATCTCCTCG
This sequence comes from uncultured Barnesiella sp., assembly GCA_904502265.1. Classification (GTDB taxonomy): domain Bacteria; phylum Bacteroidota; class Bacteroidia; order Bacteroidales; family Barnesiellaceae_A; genus Barnesiella_A. Next base: position 7,406 of record CAJGDT010000019.1, read on the forward strand.
GCCGAGGGTTGTGTAAACCATGAGAAGCCTATCACAACCGCAATCATCAATACAAATCCAATGATTGTGTTTTTGTCCATACTTATTATTAATGTTGAATTTACTTGTTATGCCGATATTACTTGTTGATAGCTGCACGAATAAAGTCTACAAACAACGGATTGGGGCGCAACACGGTGCTGTTATACTCAGGGTGATACTGTGTACCAACAAACCAGCGCAAGGTAGGTATCTCCACAACCTCAACCAAATTGGTATCGGGGTTAGTACCCACACACTTCATACCGGCTTTCTCAAACTCCTCGCGGAAGTCGCTATTGAACTCAAAGCGGTGGCGGTGACGTTCGCTGATGCGAGTCGAACCATAAGCCTTGGCAGGTGTTGAGTCGGCATCGAGCACACACTCATAAGCACCCAAGCGCATTGTACCGCCCAAGTTTGATATGCTCTTTTGGCTATCCATGAGGTCTATAACGTTGTGCTTGGTCTTAACATCCATCTCGGCCGAGTTGGCGTCTTCGTAGCCCAATACGTTGCGAGCAAACTCGATAACCATACATTGCATACCGAGGCAGATACCGAATGTGGGGACATTGTTCTCACGGGCATACTTAAGGGCTACAAACTTACCCTCGATACCACGTTGGCCAAATCCGGGCGCAATGAGGATACCGTCCATATCCTTGAGTGTCTCGGCAACATTGCTGTCGTTGAGTTTCTCAGAGTGGATAAAGTGTAGGCTGAGCTTGCGATCGTTGTATGTAGCAGCTTGCAATAGCGACTCATTGATTGACTTATATGCATCGGGGAGTTCTACATATTTACCCACCAAACCTATATGAACAGTCTCAGTAGCATTCTTCATGTGGTGGAGGAACTCACACCATTGTGTCAAGTCGGGCTCACCTTCAGTGGGCAAACCTGTCTTGCTCAACACGATTTGGTCGAGACCTTGTTCGTGCATCTTCAAAGGCACTTCGTAGATTGTGGGAACATCGAGCGATTGAATTACCGCATCGGGGTCAACGTTACAGAAGAGTGCAACCTTGCGACATTGCGATGACGAGATTTCGTGCTCGGTGCGCAATACCAAGATGTCGGGTTGGATACCCAACTCTTGCAATTTCTTTACAGAGTGTTGAGTAGGCTTGGTCTTCAACTCCTTAGCGGCAGCCAAGTAAGGCACGTAAGTGAGGTGGATGCATGCGCAACGCTTACCCAACTCCCAACGCAACTGACGCACACTCTCGAGGAAAGGAAGCGACTCGATATCGCCAACTGTACCACCTATTTCGGTAATAACAAAGTCATACTCACCCTTGCTACCCAACTTGAGCATGTTCCGCTTGATTTCGTCGGTAATGTGAGGAATTACTTGCACGGTCTTGCCCAAGTAGTCGCCACGACGCTCCTTGTCGATAACGCTTTGATATATACGGCCGGTTGTGATGTTGTTGGCACGTGTAGTAGCAGTGTTGGTGAATCGCTCATAGTGACCAAGGTCGAGGTCGGCCTCATGACCGTCTACTGTAACATAGCACTCGCCATGCTCATAAGGATTGAGTGTACCCGGGTCGATATTGATGTACGGGTCGAACTTTTGGATAGTTACTCTATAACCTCTGGCCAACAACAAGCGAGCCAATGATGCCGAAATAATACCTTTGCCCAATGATGAGGCAACACCTCCGGTAACAAATATATATCTTGTCTCCACGTTTAAAATGTGTTAGTTATGTTGAACTTATTTATAAAATAATACGCCTACAAAAGTAAGAAAAATAATCGACAATCTATCCACATAATCATCAATAAATGAAAAGAGTTTTACATCCACCCCACATTATCGGGTGTAGCCACTTGAGAAAGTTGCCATTGAAAGATATATTTTTGACCTATTTTAGCCTTATTTGATTTGATTTATATTATCTTCGCAGAATAAAAGATATTTTCACATTCATCATCATAGTTATGCGACAATTGACAATTATAAGCCTACTGCTCTCAGCCTTTTTCACCGTAGCAAATGCCCAAAGTACAGTAAATAACAACGTTGCTAATAACGACACTATCATAAGCGTTGATAACATCTTGCAAAACTTCCTCTGTCAAGACTCTATCGCAACAGATAGCACAAGTGTCTTGCCCGACTCGTTGATGTTTATTCTAGACATCAATAATATAATAGACGACGGACAATCGGACTATACCAATGGCATTCTTTTCATGCCTCTTGTTTTTGAAAAATACGAATTTACTCCATACGAACGCCTGACCACTACCAAGGCGACCTACACTCCTCAAGTTTGCAACATCTCAAAAGAGACCAACATACAAGACAGCTACAATTGGTTGGTACGCGCCAATCGCCAAGATGACCGCTTGCGTGCAGCTCGCAACTACTTGATAGTAAATCGTCCCGATTTGGTAAAATACAACTACCTCAACCTACCCAAGGCTCCCAAAGAGTATGTCTTGGTAAACGATCCTACCAAACAAACAATTACCATCGTTGAGAAACCTAAACAAATAGTATCTTCGGCATTGGAAAGCAAACCTGTGAAAATAAAACGCTGGAGAATGTCTTTCAGCAGCAATATTCAATTGTCGCAAGTATATGTATCAGAGAATTGGTATCAAGGTGGTAACAGCAACTTCAACTTGTTGAGCGACCAATTGTTTACATTCAACTACAACGACCCCTCTGGTAAGTTGCTCTTTGAAAACTTGGCACAATGGAAGTTCAACCTCACAACATCGGCCGAGGACACACTACATGCTGTACGCGTGAGCGAAGACTTATTCCAATTAAACTCTAAGTTTGGTTACAAGGCTTTTGGCAAGTGGTACTACTCTGCATCTATGTTGTTCAAGACTCAGTTGCTCACCAACTATGCCCCCAACTCTGCTGTAAAAGAAGCTGAGTTCCTCTCACCCGGTGAATTGAATGTCGGTATAGGTCTCTCGTACTCATTTGCATACGAAAAGCCCGTAAAATTGGCTCATACCCTCACGCTATCACCTCTTTCATACGATCTTCGTTTCGTGGCCCTTCCCGATATTGACCCCACTAAGTTTGGTATCGAAAATGGCAATACACGCAACGACATCGGTTCGTCATTGGACTACACACTCACATGGGACATCCGCTACAACGTTCGCTGGATGAGCCACGTATACGCATTTACCAACTATAAGAACCTGTTGTTTGAATGGACCAACTCGGTAGACTTCTCATTCTCTACCTACTTCTCAGCTCGCGTATATCTCGACTTGCGCTACGACAACAGTGTGGCACCTCATCCCAAGTTGGGCTTCTGGCAAATCAAAGAGTTGCTCAGCGTCGGCTTCTCATATAAAATATAACACTGACTCATCATGCGTCGCGGGGTAACATACTTTTTCGCAGGAGCTGTCATGCTCTTGCTGTGGGTATGTTGCTCACCATACTATGGGGTAACCAAAGGCTACAGATTGCCTGTGGCCGAAACAACACCCCCTCTTGATAGGGACAAATTTCTGGCCTACATAGATACTGCTGCAGTTGATGATTGGGAAGGATTGTGGCTATTGGTAGGACCCGACACACACTGTTTTGTGGCCATCGAACGCATGAACGACATGAGCCACAACGTATATTACTCTCATCGCATACGCATGTGGTCGTCAATATCATACACCGACAACCTACTCTTTGAGCAAGGTGAAGTATTGGGTTATTTAGGCCAAGGCCTATATGAAGATACCAAGAATATGACCCTACAAATGGGGCTGATATTCAAGCATGAGATATATAAAGGCGTGATACAACTCGACAAGTCACGTAAGCATATCATCATCGACACAGGGCGCGACAATATAGGCGACACAGGCATGCGACGCATATATCCTATACGCTCGGTCGAGGAGAGAGACTATAAAGTGCGGTATCTGTAACGTTCAATTGAGTTTCTTGAAGTAATAGTAGTAGTCGTTGTACTCCAGCGTCATGCACTTGTTGTCAAGTTCTATTACCTTAAAAACAGGCACAACGGTATCGATATACATCGAAGCAAGATCGGCAAGCGCAACTTGTTCGTACTCCGGAGTGAGTATCTCCTTACTATTATAATTGTATATATTGAACTTGATAAAATCCTCCTGACGCTCATACAATCCCATAAATACCGAGTAATCGTATGAGTTATAAATAATCTTGCGTATTTGAAACACATCGGACTGAAACGAAAAAAACACGGTATCGCACTCTTGCACAATATCGTTATGCTCTACCTGCTCAAGTCGCCATTGACCAAATAGAGGTCCAATGTCGCCACCATTATGCATACACGAGGTAAGCGTAGCTACAACTACAGCAAGAACTATATATATAAAGCGTTTCATTTTTTATCCGATTTTTTGTTAAACTGAATGAGTGAACCACTCTTAACAACACTGAGGCTTACACCCCAATTGTCGCCAATAAGATTACCGGCATCAACGGCTACCGACGCACAGAACTGCCATCCGTCAAGCTTGGCCGGTGCATATGTACACTCCAAGAGCGAGGCGAACTGACACAAATCATATCGTGCAGGAATGAAAGGTGTACCCCAAGCTTGTCGATATGAGGCCATGACACGATATTGCCAATCGTTGTGAAAATATCCTTGCAAGGCAACATGATAACCTCGTACACGGGTATTGAGATAACGCATGTAACCATCGGTATTATACATAACAGAGGGTGACATAGGAGTACCTATACCAAAACCACCTTGTTGCCAACCGTTGAAGAGGAAGTTGTTGTAATAATCGTCACCACCCGATGTTGCAGTGGTAATCTGTGTACCCGGCCAGTCGTTGGGTTGCCAAGGTATAGCACCACTCTGGTTGTCCAATCCTATGTATTCAACAACCACATCCGACACAATCGAGCGCCGATGTGTGTGGTATGCCAAGCCCCACAATCCATCAAATCCATTCGACTTATTCATACCCGAGCCATCTTCATAGATCCATTGTGTGTAGGCTCGCAACTCCGAATTATCGCTAAAGGTATACTCGGCAGCCATATTGATTGAGCCTACATGATTACCATATACAAAGAGCTGATCGCCCGGAGCAGCCGTTTCGTCGCCGGCACTGGGCACAAATGCTTGTAGAAACGACTTGATTGTTATAGGCGACCGGGTAGACGATACCAACATACCATCACGATAGGTATCTATATCACCACCAAATTGCACACCGTCTTCTATACCCAATGTAAATACAAACGGCTGATTGGGATTGCTGCGAAAATAGAGCGACTTGTAATGATAGTAAATATTGGTTGTGATAAACGATGAATAATAATTATAGTGATCGCGCAAATAGTCATCACCCAAGAACTTGCCATACGCAAGTTCGCCTTTTAATTGCACCCATCCATTGGTGAAAGGAATATCTACAAAGCGATGAAATCCGGCTCGCACCTGTGGTATAGGGCGTGTATTGCCCGAGAGTACCAAATTACCCGACGAAAGTCGGTAGTCGATAATAATGTTTTCGTGCGCATTTTCGCGCATACCCACCGATAGAAATATTGAGCGATACTTTACGTCGGCATAGAGTTGTTGTATGCGGAATATCTGCGGGCGATTGTATATCGTAGTAAAAGCACCATCTTGCCAACGACGAGTAGGCGATGCTGTCTCATAGATTCCCATAAGGTCGATACCTGCAGCGTATGAGAAACGCTGTGTAGTATCCATCTCAATAAAAGCACCTGCGCGCAAGTATCCACCACAGCCATTAGCCACAGTTCCATAACGATTGGCAGTCATATAATGGGGAGCAAAGGTACCTGTCGCAGCGTGTCCGGCTAGTTCGGTACGATAAGTCACCCCATCTTGTGCATGGGCTACTGCCGACACTATAAGCAGTGCTATAAAAAGCAATATCGTTTTTTTCATTTCAATACGAAATTACATCCTTGAGCCTTCCATTTACAAAGCGAAATGCATGGCTACTGAGATTTCCCGGATGATACTTATAGGTCCAATTTTCATAAACCTCGTTACCATAGGTATGAACATCCACCTCATGTGGTTTACCAAAGAGCATTTCAACCGTATCTTTGTGCATTGAAGTATGCAATGTGACATACTCGTTGCCCTTGCGCACCTCGAAATAATGGTAACGAGGGTTGCGCTCTTTGACAGCAGGAGCCTCTTCCTTAACCACAACAGGCTCAGCTTTAGGAGTCTCTTGGTGGGTGGCCTCTAACTTGATAACAGGCTGTTCGGTCTTGGTCTCAGCAGGCTTAGCAGCTACCTGCTTGGTACTTTTGGCAGGAGTATTGTATTTCTTTAAAAGTTTTTGCTGTTCTTGTATTACCTTCTGATACTCATCGAGCATAGTGCGATATTCCTCCAACAAATCTTCATTGGTAAGTTCTACATTCTCTTCTTCAACAGTTTGTTCAACTGTAGCATCGCCCTTATCGCGTGTATAAAGTGCAAACAGAATCAATGCTCCCGCAACAACACCCAACATGAAAGAGATAAATTTACCCATAAGTATCTATTTTTTGTTTCTACGCCAAAGATAGTTATTCTATCGCTAAAACACAATATTACTTAAACATAAAGTAAATAACCAAGGCAGGTTACATCCTGTAGATGTAGCCTGCCTTGGTTATTTCGTTGTATTTTATAATCAGAATATTACACCCAGATTAAAACCTATATTATTAAGGCCGTTGAGGGTATAAATAAGACATTGACTTTGATTGGTCGAATAGCTGTAATACAAAGCCAAGTGTATACCGGTACGATTACTTGACGAAGGGAATATCGATACACCCACCTCAGGTTGTACATTGAATCCCCACGACTCGTCGTAGAAATCCAACACGCTATTTATCGACGACATGCGCACATAGTTGGCACCTATCTTAGCAGCTACATAAGGTTCGAACATAGAATCTTCGATAAA
>CAJGDT010000020.1 GCA_904502265.1 uncultured Barnesiella sp.
AAATCAAACAAAACCTATTGGTAATAAACAACTTAACAAAGGCACCGAAATTGAAAACAGACTCAAAAAGCGTATCTACCTTACAACAATATCATTACACCCCCTCACACAAGATAGAATTGTTTACCGATATTACCCAAACGAAATATTGGCAATTTTCTACACTCTTTTAACATTATTGAGATACATACATCTTTTACTCAGTTTGCATACTACTCAATTTTTATTCCTTTTATTTTTCTAAAATATTTGCTTAATATAACAATTTTAGCTAATTTTGCAAAACACGAGTATAAATATACACACTATGAAACTGAAGAAAAAAAGATTGGAAGTAATTCGCGAGATTATCAACACGCAAAAAATAGGTTGTCAGATAGAATTATTACAACCTTTAATGGAAGCCGGCATTGAAGTTACTCAAGCAACATTATCACGAGATTTGAAACAACTAAAAATTGCTAAAGTACCCGATTCAACAGGACGCTACATATACACATTGCCTAAAGAGAATAATTTAGGCAATAGCAGCATAAAGTACTCGCCGGTAATTGAGCATCACCCTATGATAGGTGTAGGAGGATTTCTCTCAATATCGTTTTCGTATAACCTGGTAGTTGTAAAGACAAGTCCGGGATATGCCGGTAGCATAGCCTACGATATCGATAATGGTAATAGCAAAGAGATCTTAGGCACAGTAGCAGGCGACGACACCATACTAATCATCTTAGCCGAAGGAATCTCGCACGACACGGCATACTCAGTGCTTTCAAGATATATTCCCGCACTGCGCACCCAATTATAACTTAGAATAGAAACAACGACACCCGAAACATCAATATATGGATAGCAAGCAACTCATCACATACGCATGCCAACGACTGGGCATAGAATCGCTCAATGCCATGCAACAGGCCACTATTGCCACTTGTCAAGAAGCAAAGGATGTTGTTTTGCTTGCACCCACCGGGTCGGGTAAGACGTTGGCCTATCTTATTCCGCTATTTTCTCGCATACAACCTCAAGCGTCTCGCACACAGGCAGTAATAATCATACCCACTCGCGAGTTGGCACAACAAGTAGAACAAGTAGCACGCACCATTGCATCGGGCTATCGCATTGTATGCTGTTATGGTGGACACTCGTTTCGCGACGAAGCTCGTTCGCTCGAAACCACAGCCGACGTAGTGTTGGGAACACCCGGTCGACTACTCGACCACGTACAACGAGGTCGACTACATCTTCAAGATATCGACACACTGGTTCTCGACGAATTTGACAAGAGTCTTGAACTTGGATTTCACAATGAGATGCGCTCGCTCATTCGCACAATGAAGGGGCTAAAGATGCGCATTCTTACCTCAGCGACCGACCTTAACGAGATACCCGACTTTGTGGCCATGCCTAATGCTACAAAACTCTGTTACATAGATAACACGAGCAAGACTGAGCAAAAACAGCAACTTGCTGTTTACAACGTGGCATCGCCCGAGAAGGACAAGCTCAATACCCTGTATGAGTTGTTGTGTCGCATCGATGATAGTCCCACGATAATCTTCTGCAACCAACGCGAAAGTGTAGAGCGTGTAGCCGGCTTCTTGAAAAAGAAGAACGTTGTATGTGCCGCTTTCCACGGAGGCATGGAACAACCCGACCGTGAGCGCGCATTGTGCCGTTTTCGCAACCGTAGCACCAACATTTGTGTAGCTACCGACTTGGCTGCACGTGGATTGGATGTTGCCGCTGTAGGTCATGTAATACACTACCACCTACCCTTGGATGTCGAAGCCTACACACACCGCAATGGACGCACAGCACGTATGAATGCAGAGGGTAATGCCTATCTGATTGTTGCACCCCAAGAGGAACTTCCGCTATACGTCGAAGATGTACGTTACCTTCGCCTCGATAGCGAACCTCATGCGCCTGCCACTCCTACTATGGAGACTCTCCATTTCGCTGCCGGAAAGCGCGAGAAGTTGAGTAAGGGCGACATATTAGGTTTTCTTACCCACATGTGCGAATTACAAGCCACAGAAGTAGGACTCATAGAGGTAAAAGACCACTACAGCTATGCAGCTATAGCTCGCAATCGCATAAAAGATGTGTTGCAAAAGGCCCAAACCGAGAAGATTAAAGGTCGCCGTATAAAGGTAAACCGCGCCTTCTGATGTCAATAAAGTAATACAATTACCCCATAAAAGTAGAGCGATGCATCCCCGAGGGACACATCGCTCTACTTTTATTTTCTTACTGCGATGGGGTTACTTCAACACGCCGAGTTTCTTACCCACCTTGATGAATGCGGCAATAGCGCGATCGAGGTGCTCACGGTCGTGACCGGCCGAGAGTTGTACACGTATACGGGCTTGATCTTTGGGAACAACGGGGTAGTAGAAACCGGTAACGTAGATACCCTCTTTTTGCATTTCGGCAGCAAAGTCTTGCGACAACTTGGCATCATACAACATTACTGCACAAATAGCCGATTGAGTAGGCTTGATGTCAAATCCGGCAGCTAACATCTTGTCGCGGAAGTAAGTTACGTTTTCAATCAACTTATCGTGCAACGCATCGCTTGCTTGCAAAGTACGGAACATCTCGATACTTGCACCCACGATAGCAGGAGCAACCGAGTTAGAGAAAAGATAGGGACGTGAGCGTTGACGCAACATGTCGATAATCTCTTTGCGACCTGTAGTGAAGCCACCCATAGCACCACCAAACGACTTACCCAATGTGCCGGTAAAGATATCAATCTTACCATAGCAATTGAACTGCTCGGCAACACCACGACCTGTAGGACCAACAACACCGGCCGAGTGACTCTCATCGACCATTACAAGGGCATCGTATTTCTCAGCAAGCTCCACAATCTTGTCCATGGGAGCAACGTTACCATCCATCGAGAAGACACCGTCGGTAGCAATCACGCGGAAACGTTGAGCTTGTGCCTCTTGCAAGCAACGCTCGAGCTCGGCCATGTCGGCATTGGCATAACGATAGCGTTTGGCCTTACACAAGCGCACACCATCGATAATAGATGCGTGGTTGAGTGCATCGCTGATAATAGCATCCTCCTCGGTAAAGAGAGGCTCGAAAAGACCACCATTAGCATCGAAACATGCAGCATAGAGGATAGTATCTTCGGTATGGAAATATTCGCTGATAGCACGCTCCAACTCCTTGTGCAAGTCTTGTGTACCACAAATAAAACGTACCGACGACATACCGTAACCATGAGTATCCATCGCTTTCTTGGCAGCTTCGATAAGAGCCTTGTTATCCGACAAACCCAAATAGTTGTTGGCACAGAAATTAAGCACCTCACCATCAGCACCGGCAACATTGATACCGGCCTTTTGAGGTGTAGTAATAATGCGTTCTTGCTTATAGAGTCCGGCATCCTTGATGTCTTGCAACTCCTTTGTCAAGTGTGACTTAAATGCGTTGTACATATTTATTTAGAATTAAAGTTGAAATTTCTTTGCTCCAAAATTAGCTATTTTTCGGGAAAAAACTATATTTGCAAAATAAAATATTAATCTTTTATACCTTAAAACCATAATTTGTAATATATGAAGAACATTCTTATCATAGGAGCAACCGGCCAAATAGGTTCGGAGCTAACCATGAAACTACGCCAGGAGTATCCCGGAGGTAATGTTGTAGCAGGTTATATAAAAGGAGCCGAGCCCAAAGGCGCATTGGCCGAAAGCGGACCTTCGGTTGAGGTAGACATTACCAATGCACAACAAATAGCCGATGCCGTAGACAAGTACAAAGTCGACACTATATACAACCTTGCAGCACTGCTCAGTGCTACAGCCGAAGCCAAGCCCCAACTGGCATGGAAAATAGGTGTGGGTGGCTTATACAATACACTCGAAGTGGCTCGCGAAAAGAATTGTGCTGTATTCACACCCAGCTCAATAGGTTCGTTCGGCAAAGGAACACCTCGCGACCGCACCCCTCAAGACACTATTCAACGCCCCGAGACTATCTACGGTATAACTAAGGTAACAGGCGAAATGCTATCGGACTACTACACACGTCGTTTCGGTGTAGACACACGCTCAGTACGCTTCCCCGGTCTTATTTCATACGTAGCACCTCCCGGAGGTGGTACTACCGACTATGCAGTAGACATCTATTACTCGGCTGTAAAAGGTGAAACCTTCCAATGCCCCCTCAACCCCGGCACATTTATGGACATGATGTACATGCCCGATGCATTGCGTGCAGCCATTGAAATTATGGAGGCCAATCCCGACCGTCTCATCCACCGCAACTCATTCAACGTAACATCAATGAGTTTCGACCCCGAGATTATCTACAAGAAGATATGCGAGTATGTGCCCGACTTCAAGATGGAATATAAGCACGACCCCTTGAGACAAGCCATTGCCGACTCATGGCCCAACTCGCTCGATGACACTTGCGCCCGCGAAGAGTGGGACTGGAAACCCGAATATGATCTTGACAGCATGACGGTAGATATGCTCAAACAGTTGCGATTGAAATTGGGTATAGAAAAATAAAAAATCAACTTCATTATACATAAAAGGGAGGTCTAAACCTCCCTTTTATATTAAATAATGTAATATTGCTATTATTCTTAACCTCTATCTGAAATTTAATTCGTATATTTGCAATACTTATGTAAAAAAAGGAAAGAGTCAAGCTGTTAGAAATAATCGAACAACGAATGGAGGAATTCAAAAAAATATTAGCAGAAGAAGCAGAATATAAATTGTCGGATGAGACAATGGATATGTTTTGCTCGCTGATGGAAGAGGTACACCTAAAAAGATACGACTACATGATAAAGAGTGGCGACATAGATAATAATATATATGTCGTTAAGGATGGTATTATCCGACGCACTCACGAGGTAGGCGACAAAATCATGACCAACAGTTTTGCCGTAAGAGGTTCGGTACTTATCTCATGGCATTGCTACTACTACAATCAACCCTCCTATTCACAGTTTCAGGCCTGTTGCGACACTGTACTGATGCGCGTATCAAAGGCCAAGTTTGACGAGTTGATAGCAACCTCACACGAATTTGCACAGTGGGCACTAAGCATGGCACATGGAACATTATATTATCAAGAATTTAAGTCAAGGGCCATCAAAGGTACTGTCAAGGAACGATACACATCGCTCATTAAGGGACGCCCCGAGATAATACAAAAAGTGCCCCTCGGATTTATCGCATCATACCTGGGTATTACACAGTCGCATTTGAGCCGTATGCGCAACGAGTTGGCAAAAGAGAAATAGCCAACAAAAAACAAGATAAGCATTTATAAAACAACAATATAACAACGGATAGATGTTGAAAATCTATCCGTTTTTTGATGTACATCAAAAAAGAATTAAAGGTATTGCAGATGAAAAGAAAGTGTTATAATTTTGTTGCAAAATAAAAAACACAGTCGACGCAGACTGTAATGTGTGTAAATAAAAACTAACTCTTATACCAAAACACCGTTATGAAAAAACTTTACCTCGTATCGCTTTTATCATTGTTTGCAATGAGCTCGGTATCGGCTCAAGAGACAACCGTATTGCTTAGCAAAGTTAAGCACGAATCACCTGCAATGGCACAAGACACAGAGGGCGCTATGTATGCAATGCCCGAAGTTTTGCGCAACCTTGGTGCAAAATCAACAGAGAACAAACCCGTATGTAACCTTTTGGCTCGCCACAAAGACATCAACGATGGTGCATTTTTGTGGGCTCCCCTCGGTGTTCCTGTAAAATATCTTGACCAATCAACCGGTAATCCTACAGCATGGGAGTGGACAGTGCCCGGTGCTGCTACTACAACCGAAACAACACAAAACATTGAGGCCACATATCTCAACGCAGGTCTTTATGACATGCCTACCCTCAACGTAACATACGCCAACGGCTCAACAAGTTCGTATACACCTCCTATGAACATGACATACGACGGTGGTAATGAAAAAATTAAAACCGGTGGTACTGTAGAGATCACAACTATCGACATGCGCCGTCACGACAGTTTTGGTGGTCTTGACCAAACAGCAACTTATATGTTGGGTGCAAACACTTACAACGAAGGTACTTCACAAGGCTATGTAGGTGGTACAAACAACACCCAAGTAGTAGGTTGGGGTAACCTCTTTATGATTGCCCAAGATGATGCATACCTCGATGGTGTAAACATCTATCTCCACCACAAACCCACAAAATATGAAGAGGGTGCTAAAATCAGATTGCAAGTATGGTTGCCCAGCATTACCGAGAGCAGCATACTCTTTACCTACCTTCCCCTTGAAGCTACTTACATCCCCTTCGAGGACTTCAAAGCCGATGGTGAAGATGGCGCATGGGCTCTTACATACGAAGGCGCTGTAGCCAGCATCAAGTTTGAAGTTCCCATTGACCTCTATGGAAAACCCTACTTCTTCGTTTCAGTAGAGGGTTTCTCACAAGACCCCGAGACAGAAGACTTCTGCTTGCTCGCCGACGTTAAAGGTGCAACACTCTCAGAGATGGATCAATACAACCTCTTGGCACACAACTCATTCGGCCGCATGGAAGGCGAATATGACTACCTTCGTCCCATCTCACACTACGGTGGTGGTACCGGTAGCTTCGCTATCTGCCCCATCATCTCATCTGGTATTTCAAGCGTAGATCCCGGAGCAGTAGAGAGCGTAAAATTGCCCTCATTCAATGCAGGTGTAAACAATGGCAACATTATTATGATGAGTGCCGAGGCTTGCCAAGTAGGCATCTATGACATCTCAGGTAAGCTCGTTATGAGTGCACAAGCCAACGAAGGCGAAACAGTACTCAATGCACAATCGCTCAATAGCGGTATCTACATCGTACGCGCCAGCAACGGTAACTCAGTGAAAATAATTAAATAATATAAACAATCAACTAACCAACAATCATGAAAAAGATTTTTACATTATTGGCTGCCTTCATTGGCTTGTCAATGTTTATGAGTGCTTCAGCTTATGAGCACACATGGAAATTTGTAACAGCCGGTGACGGTAGTACATACGCTATTGATGCCGACGGCTCATTGTGGGGCTGGGGCTGGAACGAAAGTGGTCAGCTCGGTCTTGGCGCTGGTTCAGACGAACGTACAGCTGTTCCCCAACAAATCAGCACTGAGAAATGGAAATATGTAGCATCAGGTCAAGCATACACATTCTTCATCAAAGAAGATGGTACATTGTGGGCTGCCGGTGACAACTCAAAAGGTGTACAAGGTGTAGGCGACGGCCAAAGCCATAAAGAGCTTACTCAAATCGGTACAGACAACGACTGGAAATTTGTAACAGCAACTCGCTTCTTCGGCCACAGCGCCATGGCTATCAAGACCGACGGTACATTGTGGGCTTGGGGTGAAGGCGAAACTTGCGCACTCGGTTTGGGTGGCTTTGCCAACAAAGTAACTCCCACTCAAGTAGGTACAGATACCGACTGGGTTGAGGTAAGCCTTGGTACAACTCACGGTATGGGTCTCAAAGCCGACGGTTCATTGTGGATGTGGGGTTGGAACGAGCGTGGCCAACTCTCGGATATGACTGAAGGTACTGGTAGCAACTTCGTAAAGACTCCCAAACAATTTGGCACTGAAACAAACTGGGTAAAAGTTTTTGCAGTTGACCGCTGTTCATACGCAGTAAAAGAAGATGGTACACTCTGGGCTTGGGGTTTCAACATTGACGACCTCTTGTTTGGCTACCAAAGCAACGATACAGTATCTATCTACACTCCCCGTCAAGTAGAAATCGAGGGTAAAGTAACACACATCAGCGGTTGCGAAAACACTCGTATCATCGGTGTTGGCGAAAACGGTGTAACTACAAAAGTATATGCATGGGGTAACAACAACGACGGTGCACTCGGCGATGGTACAGGTATTTCTATCGACCTTGCTCAAAGCCCCATTTCATACAGCCCCGTTGAGGTAAAACTCCCCGCCGGTATTAAGATTACTCAACTCGCTTCTGGCCAACGTTATTCAAACGTCCTCACCGAAGATGGTCGCATCTACGCTTGGGGTACTAACCGCGCCGGTCAATTGGGTAACCTTGTTGCTCGCGACCAAATGACATTCTCTACTACTCCCCTCATGTCAGGTGAGACAGTTGACTCAGATGGTACATTCACTTTCGATGCTACAAGCATTCCTTCAGGTGTAACAGCTGCCAAAAAACTTATCTTGACCGGAGAGTGGAGCACAGCAGGCTTCCAATCACTTACTCTCGCTATCGGTAACAATGCCGGTTTCCCCCCTGCTGGTAACACTTCTATCGAAGAGGTTGATATGAGCCAAATCACTGTTGCTCCCAACACTTCTATGTATGTTGAATTGGGTACAAGCATGAATGGTGTGTTCCAAGGCTGTCGTTCACTCAAAACTGTGAAGATGCCCGCTGCTGAACAAGCTGCCAACTTCGTAAGCCTCCGTTCAGCATTCCAAAACTGCTCAAGCTTGGAAGCTATCGACTTGACAGGTTGCAAAAATGTAAGCAACTTTACCGACACATTCTTCGGTTGCGCTACATTGAAAATGGCCGACCTCTCTAACTGCGAGGCTATCACTTCATCAGAGAGCTTGTTCGACTGCTGTACTTCTATTGAGACTATCATCCTTCCCAAGTCAATCGTTATCGAGAAATTCTTCTTCGGTGACAACCAAGCTCTCCGCTTGATCGACTGGTCACGTTTCGAAGGTACTGAGGTTCCCCAATTCACTACATCAGTATTCTGGGATGTATTCCAATACATCAACGACTTGAGCGTTATCACTCTTATCGTTCCCGATGCAGCTGTAGAGCTCTTCACAAGCGATGCTAACTGGTCAAGACTCAATGTTAAGGGTGCTACAGGTGTGAACAATATCACATCAGATATCAACGTAGCTCGCGACGTTTACAACTTCAAGGGTCAATACATCACAACATTGAAACCCGGTGTAAATGCTGCTGACGTACTTGGCAATGGTCTCTACATCGTAGGTGGTGTGAAGATGATTATCAGAAAGTAAAATTTTCTTCATAAGTAGTACTTACTTGTAAGTACATGGGTCGCACCCACTGGGTGCGACCTTTTTTTTATTATACACCTCCCCTACATCCAACAAGTCAATGTATAAAACAACAGCGGTGCGCCTCCTGTGCGAGGCACACCGCTGTAAGGTATGCGATAGAATGTATCTTTATCGATTATTCGCCAAACTTGCGATAACGTACACGTTGAGGCTCCACATCGCCCATGCGACGACGCTTGTTCTCTTCGTATTCGGTATAAGTACCTTCGAAGAAGAATACCTCTGAGTTACCCTCAAAAGCAAGGATGTGTGTACAGATACGGTCGAGGAACCAACGGTCGTGCGATACTACCACTGCACAACCGGCAAAGTTCTCAAGACCTTCCTCAAGTGCACGCAGTGTGTTAACGTCGATATCGTTGGTAGGCTCGTCGAGCAAGAGCACGTTACCCTCTTCTTTGAGTGCCATAGCCAAGTGGAGGCGGTTGCGCTCACCACCCGAGAGTACACCGATGAGTTTCTCTTGGTCGGCACCTGTAAAGTTGAAGCGAGACAAGTAGGCGCGGGCATTCATCTCACGTCCACCCATACGGAATGTCTCTTGTCCGCCCGATATTACTTGGTAAACACTCTTTTCGGGATCGATATCCTTGTGTGTTTGGTCTACATAAGCAATCTTCACAGTCTCACCTACATCGAAGCTACCCTTGTCAACCTTCTCTTGCTCCATGATAAGACGGAAGAGAGTTGTCTTACCAGCACCGTTAGGACCAATAACACCTACGATACCATTGGGAGGCAACATGAAGTTGAGGTTGTCGAAGAGGAGTTTCTCACCGTAAGCCTTGGCAACGCCTTGAGCCTCGATAACCTTGTTACCCAAACGAGGACCGTTGGGGATAAAGATTTCGAGTTTCTCCTCGCGTTCCTTCTGGTCTTCATTGAGCAAGCGATCGTATGAGTTAAGACGGGCTTTACCCTTGGCTTGACGAGCCTTGGGAGCCATACGTACCCACTCGAGCTCGCGCTCCAATGTTTTGCGACGTTTGCTGGCTTGCTTCTCTTCTTGTGCAAGACGTTTAGTCTTTTGGTCGAGCCATGATGTATAGTTGCCTTGCCAGGGAATACCCTCACCACGGTCAAGTTCAAGAATCCAACCGGCCACATGATCAAGGAAGTAGCGGTCGTGAGTAATGGCGATAACAGTACCCTTGTATTGTTGCAAGTGTTGCTCGAGCCAGTCGATACTCTCGGCATCGAGGTGGTTGGTAGGCTCGTCGAGCAAGAGGATGTCGGGTTGTTGCAACAAGAGGCGACACAATGCAACGCGACGACGCTCACCACCCGAGAGATACTTGATTTGTTGATCCTCGGGAGGACAACGCAATGCGTCCATAGCACGCTCGAGGCGGTTGTCGATGTTCCACGCATCAGTCGCATCTATTTGGTCTTGCAACTCAGCTTGGCGGTTGATGAGAGCCTCCATCTTGTCGGGATCTTCGAGAACTTCGGGGTCACAGAAGGCCTCGTTTACACGCTCATACTCGGCAAGGATGTCGAGTACGGGTTGTACACCCTCGCGCACTACCTCTATTACGGTCTTCTCATTATCGAGCTTGGGCTCTTGTTCGAGATAACCCACCGAGTAACCGGGTGAGAATACCACTTCACCTTGATACGATTTTTCTACTCCGGCAATAATCTTGAGCAAGGTTGACTTACCCGAGCCGTTAAGACCGATGATACCAATCTTAGCGCCATAGAAAAATGATAGGTAGATGTCTTTAAGTACTTGTTTGTGAGGCGGGAAAATCTTGCTTACACCCACCATCGAAAAAATTACTTTTTTGTCGTCTGCCATAGTTTTTATATGTGTTTTATAATTGACAGCATGCACACACAACTATAGAATAGGCACACTGTCAATCGTAGTTTTATCTTACTTTGTACCTGCGGCTTTAACACGGTAGCCACAGTTAATACGACCCTTAATGATGTTGTTTACTTTCGCCTTGATAAGTTGCTTACGAATGGGCGAAATGTGGTCGATAAATACCTTACCCTCGAGGTGGTCATACTCGTGCTGTATAACGCGAGCCAAGTAGCCTTCGATAACCTCATCATGCTCAACGAAGTTCTCGTCATACCAGTGCAAGTGCACCTTCTCGATACGAGTTACGCTCTCATGTATGCCCGGCACACTGAGGCAACCCTCTTCCGATGTACACTTTTTACCATCCTCTACCACTTCAAGAGTAGGATTGATAAGTGTCATTTTTACACCAGCCAACTCGGGATGAGCCTCGGCACAAGGATCGACATCGATTACTACGAGACGAATAGAACGGCCAATCTGGGGAGCTGCCAATCCTATACCATCGGTTGCATACATAGTCTCATACATGTCGGCAATGAGTTTTTGCAACTCGGGATATTCGGCAGTAATAGGTTCTGCCACTTTACGAATTACGGGATGTCCGTACAGATAAACAGGAAGTATCATAATTTACTATATTTTTTGCTTTCGAGATAATCTTGTAATATAATGGTGGCACTGATTTCGTCGACCAACTCTTTATTAGCGCGAGCCTTTCGACCCAACCCTGCATCTATCATAGTGCGATGAGCCAATACCGAGGTAAATCGCTCATCATACAACTCCACCTTCACATCGGGTAGATGCTTGTGTAGGCTATTGATAAACGCGGTTACATAGCGCATATTCTCGGAGGGCTTGTTGTTGACTTGCTTGGGCTTGCCCAGCACTATACACTCGACCGGCTCGCGAGCAATGTAGTTGCGAATAAAATCGAGCAATTCGCCCGAGCCCACAGTGGTGAGACCGTTGGCTATAATCTGTAACGTATCGGTCACCGCAATGCCGCAACGCTTGTTACCATAGTCTATTGCCATAATTCGTGCCATTCTGCAAAGATACAATTTTTCTCACTAAAGTACAACTTCACAGCTCATTTGCAATATATCAAGTGCGATTGTGTTACTTTAATGTACAAAAAATAGACTCTCGTTTGTACCCAATTGAGATTTTTGGCTATCTTTACGGCTGAAACGTGTGTAGAACGCCTTGTTGTGCACACAATAACACATAGCAATACACTAAAACCTATACAATATGGTATACAAATTTGTAATTATTTCGGACGAAGTAGATGACTTCAAACGCGTGATAAAGATAGACTCGGATGCAACATTTAAGGAATTAAACGATGCAATTCTTGACTCAGTAGGATACACACACGATCAGATGACATCGTTCTTTATCTGCGAGAGTGACTGGGAAAAAATCACCGAGATCACCCTCTTTGACATGGGCAAAGAGAGTGATGAGGATATATGGTTGATGGACAGCACTCGCCTCAGCGACCTTGTAGAGGATGAGGGTCAACGCTTGATGTTTGTGTTTGACTACCTCACCGACCGAGCTTTCTTCATGGAGTTGCGCGAGACCATCTTTGGCGATGACCTTGATGCTCCCGTGTGTACCAAGAAAGTAGGCGAAGCTCCTGCTCAAATGGTAGACTTTGAAGAGATTGAGAAGAAAATAGTAGCACAACAAGCCGCAGGAGATGACCTTGATGCTGACTTCTATGGTGCCGATGAGTATGATATCTCGGAACTTGACGAAGACAGTTTTGGCAGCTACGATCCCACTATGGACTACTAAAAAGCACCTACTACATAGCAATTTTAATAATATACATAACATCACCATGAACAAAAATCTGATTATGATGGGTATAGCAGGCGCAGCAATGCTGTCGGCTTGTAGCTCGATGGAGACTCCCCAAGAGACAGTAATAGGAAAACAAGAAATAACAGTAGAAAATGGCATCATGACTCCCGAAGTAATGATGGCATTCGGTCGCGTATCGTCACCCGTAGTATCGCCCGATGGTACACGTGTACTATACGGTGTTCAATATGTAGACTATACAGCCAATAAAGGCAACAATGAGTTGTTTGTTGCTCCCATTGACGGCACACCCGTAAAGATTACCAACACTCCTCGCAGCGAAGGTAATGCTACATGGCTCGATGACAACACCATTGCATTCACCTATGCCGATGAGAATGGCGTTCCCCAAGTATGGCGCATGAATGCCGATGGCAGCAACCGTGTAAAAATGTCGTCGATGGAACAAGGTGTTGAAGGCTTCCTCTTCTCGCCCGACCGTTCGCAAGTTATCCTTATCGCACCTATCTCATTGCACAACAAGGCTGTAGATAAATATGCCGACCTTCCCCAAGCTACCGGCCGTGTTATTGACGACCTCATGTATAAGCACTGGGATGAGTGGACCGAGGCAATCCCCCACCCCTTCTTGGCACAAGTAGAGGGTAACAACATTGTCAACCCTCGCGACATCGTAGAGGGAGAACCCTATGAAGTACCTATGCGTCCCTTCGGTGGTTCTGAGTCATTTGCTTGGGCTCCCGATGGCAAGTCACTTGTGTACACCAGCCGCAAGAAAACCGGTATGGAATATTCACTCTCGACCAATAGCGACCTTTACCTCTACAATATCGAAGATGGTACTACTCGCAACCTCACCGAGGGCATGATGGGTTACGACACCAACCCCATCTTCTCGCCCGACGGCAACTACCTTGCATGGACAAGCATGGAGCGTGACGGCTACGAGAGCGACAAAAACCGCTTGTTTGTACTCGATATGCAAAGTGGCGAAAAGACCTATCTTACAGAGGACTTCGACTATATCGTAAACAACTTTGCATGGGCAGCTGATGGCAGCATGATATACTTCACATCGCCCTACCAAGGTATGGTACATATATTCAGCATTGCACTCAATGGCCACGCTATACAACAAATTACCGAGGGCTACTACGACTACGCAACCGTATCGCCTGCAGCCAACAACAAACTCGTTGCACAACGCCACTCACTCTCACAACCCGACGAGATATACATCGTAGATCTTGACACTCGTGAGGTTACCGACCTCTCACGTGAGAACGAAGCTTTGCTTGCCAAGATAGAGATGGGTAATGTCGAAGAACGTTGGGTACCCACTACCGACGGCAAGAAGTTGCTTGCATGGGTAGTATATCCTCCCCACTTCGATGCATCGAAGAAATATCCCGCCATACTCTACTGCCAAGGTGGTCCTCAAAGCCCCGTAAGCCA
>CAJGDT010000021.1 GCA_904502265.1 uncultured Barnesiella sp.
CGAAAATAGTTGCAGTATGCGGCTATCGCACACAATCCATTCTGCTTCTTGGTAGGCATCATATAGTAGGCGGTTCTTTTGTAGCTCTACCATATGATCTACGTTGGGAGTGTATAGCACTCCCTCTTTCATTTGGCTCAACAACTCTTGTTGAGTGATGCAAAGTATATCTATATTGAGTAAACGGGTAGTTTCCATTTATAGCTGATTAAGTAGGTCGTTGTACACATTGCGTAAGCTTCCCATTACACTCTCGGGGAAGTAGGGTTGCGCTATTTTGTAGCTCTCTTCGCCATATTGCGATGTGAGTTGTGGGTTTTCTATGAAATAGCGCAGTGCATTGCCTATCTCGTTGTGGTTGCCGGGTTGCACCAAAATGCCATTGCGTTCGGGTATAACAACCTCGGGTATACCTCCTACGGGTGTTGATATAATTGGCATACGGTAGCTCATGGCTTCAAGAATGCCTATGGGAAGACCTTCGTTGAAAGAGGGCAGGATGTATATGTGTGCCCATTCGAGACATTCTGTTTTTTTGTTACCCGACACCCATCCTAAAAAGGTTACAAAATCGCTGAGGTTGTGGTCGCGGATAAATGCTTGTAGTTTCTCCTCTTCGAGATTGCCTCCGATGCGCAACTCAATGTGGCGTGCAAAGTAATCGCGGTCATTTGATATTGCTTGTAGCAAGTCATATATACCTTTACGCTTACCAATCTCACCCAAGAACAATAGTCTTATTTTGCCATCGTTGCAGCGTTGTGTTGGTGTCGGTGGAGGAGTGACGATGTTGTTGAGAATGATTATTTTATTAGCATCGACTCCTATCGAGGTAAAATACTCCTTCCACCATTGCGACAATACGATGAGACGGTCGCAGTTGTTGATGGTTTGAGTAATCCAAGCCTTGTTTGTGTGATTGTCGTAGTACTCTACAAAGTCGCAAGCATGCTGGTGCATGATGATTTTCTTGCCAAAAAATCGGGCAATGTTGACAAACACGGCTTTGCGAGAGAATGAGGCGTTGGCAGCTCCTTGTATATGTACAATCTTTATTTTTCGATTGAAAATGAGAGCCAATGTGAACTGTATAATTGAACTGACAGCATACCACACTTTGATTGGCATAGATGCCAACTTCCATGAAGTAATGTATTGTAACCGATTGATATATCGGTAGTAGGAGTTGATAACAGCCGCCATGCCGCCTGGTGTGTCGCGCTTTACTCCCACCATTATCACATGTTGTGATATTTCTATGGGTATAAGGTTGTTGGGTGTCATGGCTATTTGTTTATTATATAGTAGTTTGTATATAGTTGGTAGGTTGTGGTGTATCACATGTTGTGATAATATACAAACTTAGTCAATATATTTGAAACTCTCAAAAAATTGTGGGGAATAAAATCGCCGAAACGCAATTTTTGTAACAAAAAGCATTATTTGCCTATGCAGATGTATTATTCTTTAATGCTATTCTCCCATTTGTAGTGGTCGACAGCCATAGTAAAGAATACTAAAATCCAGACGTTGCGCATTAGTGAGCTCACAGGAGCCCAGTCGGCCATGCCGTGAATGAGAATGTAGCTAATGAGTGCAATGCCAAACAAAGATATTATTTTGTACGACTCGTTATACTCGCTACGCAAGGTTGACTTTATCTTGATAAATTGTCGTATGACATAATATACAATGGGAAGTGTACCAATGATGCCTAATTCCGATAAAAGAATCAGTGGCACGTTGTGAATGGGATTGGATCCCATAAACTCCTCGGCACGCCAGAAAATCTTGTCTATATCACCAAACATGGCGCCAAACGATACAGTACTACGGATATATTCAAGGTGTGTGTTGAGGCCAAGACCCAACCAGGGGTATTCGTTTATGATTTCATATCCACAATAGAAGTGCATCATACGCGCCAACATCATCTCGTCCATATTACTGCCAACAAAACTATCCTTGATAGGTGTGAGGAAGATGAGTGCCGTTGCTACAATGAGCATGGGTAATATCATTGTGAAAAAGTTCTTGATAGTGAAGATAGAACTTTGTCGAGTGCGATATATGAGAACAATCAGTATCGTAGTACCCAAAGCTGCGAGCAAGGCCGTACGCGAGAATGTAAAGATCAGCACAAAGAATGCCATAAGTCCTACTATCAAGCTCTTGCGCTTATTATATCCTGTGAGATAGCATACCAAAAAGAAAGCAAATGTCATGGCCATGTATCCACCCAAAGCGTTGGGGTGGTTAAATGTACCCGGAGCACCGGGACGCTCGGCAGCACGTATTGAAACGCCTTCTCGGAAAAGTTCTACTACTTGAGTAATGCCCAAGATTGGGTAGCAAATAGTGAGTGCGAGTTGTAGTATTGTTGTATATACCAATCCCTCGTAGATACCTCGTAGCAAGGTGTCGATCTTAACACTACTGCACAACATATATAAGAAAAGCAGGTAGCTGAAAATCTGAGCCAGAGCAAGTACGGTAGATGGTACGATGACATTGGCGGGATTGAGGATGTTAACGGCAGCAAATGCAAATAAAGCCAATAGGACGTACCAGGGTAGCTTCATAAAGTTCCATTGCATACGTCGTGAAAGGACGACAAGAAATACCGGTGTTATGAGCATATAAACCTCAAGACGATATTTGTATCCGAAGATGCCATCGACATACTGACGGTCAAGTTCTATGAGAGGCAAACCGAAACCGATACAGTTGGTAAAGATGAAAAAAGATATAAATATCTCACACCACTTGTCGAAGGTGAGCTCACGAGAGTTGTGCACGATCTTGAGCACATATACCAGTATCGAAATAATGATAAATAGTATTGCACCCATATCCTACATTTTATTAGGAGTTAATATACGACGCGCATATACCGCTAATGCTACAAGGCCAATTAAGAAAAGTGTTATGATAATCCATGTAGGTATAGTGTAGTAGGCCAAGAATCCACCTATTGCCAATATGAGTAATGATACTATAAATAGGCGATTGGGGACTATTGTAAAGCAAAATCGTGTATCGAACATTCGGTATATCATGAGGTAAGCGTAAGCTATGATAAGCGATGCCGATATGCCTATAAGGCCCCAACGGGTGACGGTGAAATAGTATAGCACGATTGCCAATATGGCTGTAGAAATAATTGATGGGAGGCCTCGGTGTGTCTTGCGTGAACATTGGTAGGCCAAATCAAGAAATGAACCCATCGCATGCAGTTGTACCGCAATAAAGAGGGGATAAATGTATATGTAACTTTCTTGATAATTCTCGGCCACAATATAGGGGTAAAGTATGCGTAATCCTAATGTGCCCAGTACCACGATAGCGCTGAGGAATAGGAAGTAATTGTTGAAAACTTTCGAGAAGAAACGATTGTGGTCGTTTGAGTTCATCTCCTTAATGGCTACTTCTTGCCATGTTTGGTAGAATATACCTGCAGCAATCTGTAAAATGTTAGAGAACTTAACAGCAATGGCAAAAATACCGTTATACTCCAACCCCATAAAGCCTTCAATAAAGAGCTTGCTTGAACTTTCAATGGCCCACCAAGCCAATACGTTGGGTAGTAGAGGTATTGTATATTTGAGCAACTCTTTGCCTACATCCTTTGAGCACTCTTTGCGATGCTTGATGTAGGTGGGTATGAACTTGATGCGAATCTCAATGATGATTAGCGATATTATGCGACTGATGAGATTGGCCAAGAAAATCGACAGTACTCCCATCTTGCACACTACCAGTAGGATAATGCTTAGGACGAGTATGAGTAGCGTGTTGATGATTCCTATACCCACAAAGAAACGGGTATGTCCCATGCCTCGTACTACTTGTATCATCACTTCGTAGCAAGCATACACGATGAGAGTAGCAACGATAACGGGGTAGTAGGGTAGGTGCGAAAGGTAATAGTATCCTATAGCCGATATGATGGCTACAATAATACTATTTCGTGATAGCGTGCGAATGACGTACGATATAACATCCTTATGCGAGTAGGGGCATGTCTTGTCTATGAGAAAACGAAAGGCTCCGTCGCGAATGTCGAATGTTATAAAAGGAACAAGCAACATGATGAGGGTTATCGATACATCGAAATAACCCATCTCATCTTTTGCCAAGAAGAAAGTATACAATGGCATCAATGCAAAGGCTATCAGCTTTGCGCCGACAGTTCCTATTGCATAGATAGAGAATGTATTGAGGAATTCTTTACCTCTATTGTGTGCCATTGTATATAAGCTATGGGTTGGCTTATTTGTTCTTTATTCTTACACGCTCGCCATTTTGGTTATATCCATAACCGTATCCTTGCTTGGCTGTAGTAGCGTTGATAACCAACGAAACATTGCGCAAACGCTCTTCTTCAACAATTGTGTTGCAGAAGCGAATGTGGTCGCGTTGGGTATAGTTGGCGCGACATACATATACAGTTGTGTCGGCAATTCGTGTAAGTGAGAAGGTGTCTGATACCATTCCAACAGGAGCTGAGTCGACAATAATGTAGTCGTATCTCTCACGTAACTCGTTGAAGAGGTTGTCCAAGCGTTGGTTGAGCAACAACTCGGCAGGGTTGGGGGGTATAGGACCGGCCACAATTACATCCAACATTGGGTTGATGTTTGAGGGTACAATGATGTCATCTATCTTGATGTCCTCAGAGGCCAAATAGTTGGTCATACCCAATCGAGACTTGATGTTCATGTACTCAGCCAATTGGGGGTTGCGGATGTCAAGACCAATAATAATTGTGCGTTTCTTGAGAAGTGACAATGATATAGAGAGGTTGACACTGACAAACGATTTACCCTCGCCACTAACCGATGATGTGAGCAAAATAACCTTGTCTTTCTTGCCTGTGAGCAAGAATTGGAGGTTGGTACGCATCAAGCGGAACAACTCGGCAATTGAGCTGGTATCACCTTCTCTAACCACCACACGTTCTTTTGCATAGTTGACGCATACTTCGCCCAAAATGGGTATTCGGGTGATTTGCTCAAGTTCTTCTCTGCTACTGAATTTAGTGCGGAAGAGGTATTTGATGTAAAGGTATAACGAGGGAATGATCAAGCCGATGATAAAACCGATAATGAGCAACATCATGGTCGAAAGGCTTGAGGGTTTGTTATAGTTGAACGCACGGTCAACGATTTGTCCTTTAGGTGAAGTAATTGCCAAAGTAAGAGCGTTCTCTTCATATTTTTGCAATAAGAATATGTACAACTCTTCTTTGATAACCTTTTGTCGGTAGATTGAGATAAACTCGCGCTCTTGTGTAGGAGCTGTGCTTATGCGCGAGGTGATTTTCTCTTCTTGTTTGCGTAGCTCTTGCAGTGCAATATCGTTGCTTGCCTTAGAAGTGTGCAATGATGTGATAACGTTCTCGCGAGAGGCATCGATTTGCTTCTCGATCAAGCTGAGTGCGGGGCTGCCGTCTTTGGCACTCGACAGCATATTGAGTCGTGTAAGTACCAACTTGTTGTAGCTTTCAATAAAACTTGCAGCGCCAATTTCCATACCGGGTGTGAAGGGGACCATCTCATACTTGTTCTCGGGTTTGTCCAAGAAGTTGATGATGTGGTCCAATATTTGCGCCATAGTTTCGGCCTCGATGAGTTGGCGATGCGATTGGATGTTATTTTCAAGAACAGCTTTTATTTCGGTTTCAATATCCGAAAGGTTGTGATCTTTTTTGTATTGCTCAACTTGTATTTCGGCTTCGTTGAGCTCCTTTCTGATTATCTCAAGACGCTCGTTGATGAAGCGCTCTGAATTAGTTGCCTCGATGTTCTTCTCGTCAATACCTCGTTTATTGTAGAGGTCGCAAATAGTGTTGAGCAACTCTTTACCGTAGCTGATATAGGGTGTCTCAATTGTTAGTGTAATGAGATTTGACATCTTGTCGGGGATGTACATGGTAACATTCTTGCCCAACTCCTCGGCAGTATAGTCAAAGCCCGACACTCTCACATTGTAGTTGTATTTTTCACCGGGTATGTAGTCGGGTGTAGATGTTATAGTGAAATCGCCATATATAGTATTGAGTGTGTAGGGGAGCTCTACATTCTTTACATTGGCGTATTCCTTAAAGAAACCTGAGTTTACTTTAATATTGGCGCGACCCTCTTTGTTGAGTTTAACCTTGAAGTTAAGTGTGGTGCGAAGTGTGTCGCATACGTTGTTAATATCGATTACATCAACAGCATAGCCGTCAAACTCTACCCAACGGTTGAAAAAGTTTTCTTTGAAGATGTGAACTTTGTTCAACTCCATCTTTTGTGCGGTTTCGAGCATGAGCGAGTGTGAAGCAATGATGTGCAACTCGTCGTCAACACTTACGCTTTGTCCCATGAGGTTGCCCAATCCCATCTGTTGCATGAATGAGCCTACCATGTTGCCCGATGAAGATGACGTATCTTGTCGTATCATAATGTTTGATACCACAACATATTTGTCTTTGCTTATTTTTGAGTAAGTAAAGGCTAAACCTACGCAGCAAATTACTGATATTAGGAATATCAGCCAATTGTTTTTAATGGTTTTTGCTATACCTATGAGGTTTATTGTCTCATTATTCAAGTTGGATTGGCTCATTATGATATGTGTTTTTATGCTGTGTTACAAAAATTATCTTACAAAGAGTGCGATACAGAGTGATACAATTACCGATGCGGCCGATGTAATGGCACTAACAACCGATACAAGGTATTGATTCTCTTGGCTATAGCGAGCAGCGCCTTGACGAGCTTTGTTGGGCTCTACATACACGATGTCGTTGCGTTGCAAGTAATAGTAGGGAGAAGTGAAGATGTCGGGTTGTGTGAGGTCGATGCGGTGGAATGAGCGTACGCCTTCAACCTCGCGAATGAGCAATACATTGGTGTGATTGCCGTAGATGGTCATGTCACCGGCTTTGCCAAGTGCATCGAGTATTGTGATGCGCTCACTGCCAAAGTCGTATGAACCGGGTCGTGCTACCTCTCCTAAGATGGTGAACTTATAGTTGGTGCATTGAACCGATACGATAGGATCTTCGACGTAGTTGCTTATCTCTTTCTTGAGATAGCTTGTAAGTTCGTCGCGAGTCATACCGCTTACTTTTATTGCTCCCAATACGGGGTAGTCAATGTATCCTTCGCTGTTGACCATGAATGTTTGCAATGCAGGTGTAGTCATGAGTTCGGTTACACCGGGTGCAAGGTAACTTTGCAATGGAAGGTTAAATATGGCTACTGCGTTAGGGTCTAATGCTGTTACTGATATTGTCAATAAATCGTCAGGCTCAATAGTGCTTTCGAAATTTTTGATTGAATCGGGTATAACTTGCACTATATCTGAGGTTTGAGCCATATCATGAAAGTATGTCATTTCCTTGGTTGTAGTGCAAGAAGTCAATATTGTTGCAATAAGCGAGAATAAAAGTATGTATCTTTTCATAGGATATTTTTTTAGCGTTGCAAAGATATTGTTTTTTTCTTTATTATTCTTCTTTTTAACGAACAAATACCACCTATTATTGTGTTTTAAGAGGGGTAAATTCGATAAAACTATATACTTTTTTATATCTTTTTGATACATAGGTTGATGCGTCCTATGATTATTGAAGTTTCTCCTGATTTTTATTTATAAGGTTGCAATCTTTCTTTTAATCGTTATAAAGGCTCTGTTTTTGTGTCTCTTTTTGTAAAGATTTTACTATTTTTGCAGTATAAAATTTAGCTGCGAAAGTAATATGATTTTATTCTCAATATGGGGTTTTACCCCTGTACAAGTAGTGATTTTTTTGTCACTTATAGTTCTTTTCATCGTTGAGTTGATATATTTGTTTGCAATTTATAACCGGGTGTCGCAATATGTACGTAGTGCGGCTGCCGGCAGAGTGACTTATGCAACCAATTTGCCTTCAATATCGGTCATAGTTTATGCACATGCCGAGGAGGCTGAAAACTTGCCCAATTTGTTGCCTGCATTGCTTGCTCAAGATTATCCGTGCTATGAGGTTATTGTGGTGAATGACTCTGTGTCGTTTGAGATGCAAAATGCCATTGCGCTCTATGAATGTGAACATAGTAATGTGTATCAAACATCGGTGCCTGATACGGTTTATAATGTGAGCCGTAAAAAATTGGGGATTACGCTGGGTGTTAAGGCCGCCAAGAATGATGTAATAGTACTAATAGAATCTAATTGTAAGCCCCTCGGAGATAGCTGGTTGAAGACGATTGGTCGCAACTTTGTACCTGGTGTTGATGTTGTGTTGGGATATACTCGCATGGTAGGCAAATCAGGTGATAAACGAAGTGGCTTTAGGGTTTTCAATCGTGTGCTTTTTGCCCTTCGCTATCTGGCCTATGCCGTTATCCATAAGCCTTATATGGGTGTTGGTAGTAACATGGCATATCGCAAGGATGTGTTCTTTGCCAATAAAGGATTCTCGGCAACGCTTAACTTGCACTATGGAGACGATGATTTGTTGATAAATGAGATAGCCAATGGTCGCAATACACGTGTGGAAATTGCACCCGAGAGTATTGTGGAGAGTTATCACGACAATGTCAATGAGGTGTGGGATGAGATGCGTAAGAAGTATGGTTTTACTTCTAAATATCTGCATACATCATCGCGTCGAGTTTTTGCACTCGAGATGGTGGTCGATATGCTTTTTGTATTGGCCTTTGTAGCATCTGTTGTGTTGCTGTTGCCTCAAGTAATAGTGGGCGACATATCTGCTATTATTGCCTTGGGTGTAGTGGCGCTGATATTGATTGTGTTATGGCTTCTTGTATGGTATGTTTATCGTCGAGTGGCTCAAATATTTGGTGAGAGTATTCGCCCTATATTAGTACCCATATATATGCTTGTGCGTCCTATTTCGGAATTCCTTTTCTCGTTCCAGGAGAAAGGTCGTAAGAGTAGTAATTTTACCTGGCAGCAGTTGCGTTAATAGTATTGCGCTTGTACATTAAGCATGTGTGCATATGAAGAAGTTTGTGCTTGCAATATTGCTTGTGATTTTTTTTCAATCTTGCGTTGAACGTAATGGTGTTGTAGTATCGGTTTATAATCCTACTGCTCATCGCGTTGTTGATGAATTGGTATGTATTGACTATTGTGCTGTGATAAGCGCTTTAGGGTGTTCTGGTGATGCAACGATTGTGATATTGGATCATAGTAATACTCAGGTGCCATATGGTACTATAGGTGATAGTACTATCGTATTTCGGGCAGGTGCTATTGAGATGCATGCAACCGAATATTATCGCGTTGTACCGGGGGTGCCTCTATCGTATGACGATGGTGTTTTATGTAATTGCTGTGATAGTGTTGCCGGTAAGTCTCTGATTGTAACATTTTAGTTGTAATCTACTGCATAATAAAAAAGCCGATGTCCCTCTTGCAGGTGCATCGGCTTTATATTTATATAATATATGTACTCCGGATAGTAAGGCTATATGCCTTAGGTAAGAGTTATTATAAATTTCTAATGTTGAGTCTTATTGCTCCGGTCTTTTTATCTATTGTATAGATGCTGGCGCGGAGTATGATATGTATTTCGTTCTCCTCTTCTACAATTGCGAAGATGTTCTTTTGAGGAAGTTTGTTTAAAGGGTTGTTATCGGTGCCGAGAATGATTTCATCCTCGGTAATAACAATATTGCATTGCTGTGCGTAGGGCGAAAGTATTGCGTTGAAATCAATCTCTTTGCCTGCGGGTTTGTTTGTTGTGTATGTGTTGTATAGTTTGTTGTAATCGACCATGTTGTAATCGAGTAAATGTGTAAGCCAAAGCTTCAGTGAGTGAATGATAAATAAAAGACTGCCCCGATTGGGGCAGTCTTTTATGAAATAGTAGTATTACAATAAGAATCCGAGCAATACACCGGCGGCAACAGCCGAACCGATTACACCTGCTACGTTGGGACCCATGGCGTGCATCAACAAGTAGTTGGTGGGGTCATATTCCAAACCAACGTGTTGTGAGATACGAGCCGAGTCGGGTACTGCAGATACACCAGAGTTACCAATGAGGGGGTTGATCTTGTTCTCTTTGCTCAAGAAGAGGTTGAAGAACTTAACGAACAATACACCTGAAGTGGTAGCGATGATGAATGACAATGCACCGAGACCAAAGATGAGGATTGAATCAACGGTGAGGAACTCAGAAGCTTGTGTTGAAGCACCTACAGTAACACCGAGCAAGATGGTGATAACGTCGATGAGCGGACCGCGAGCAGTCTCGGCCAAACGGCGAGTAACGCCACTCTCTTTCAAGAGGTTACCGAAGAACAACATACCCAACAAGGGAAGACCTGAAGGTACGAGGAAGCAAGTGAGCAACAAACCGATGATGGGGAACATCACCTTCTCGGTGTGTGAAACTGCGCGAGGAGGTTTCATGCGGATAACGCGCTCTTTTGATGTGGTGAGGAGTCGCATGATAGGCGGTTGAATTACAGGTACAAGAGCCATGTAAGAGTAAGCCGACACTGCGATAGCACCCATCAAGTTGGGAGCAAGTTTCGATGAAAGGAAGATCGCTGTAGGACCGTCAGCACCACCGATGATACCGATAGCACCTGCTTGCATGGGGTCGAAACCAAGTGCAAGGGCAATCATGTATGCACCAAAGATACCGAATTGGGCAGCAGCACCGATAAGCATCAATTTGGGGTTAGAGATAAGAGCCGAGAAGTCGGTCATAGCACCAATACCCAAGAAGATTAGCGGGGGATACCATCCTTGTTGTACACCTTGGTAGAAGATGTTGAGTACAGAGCCTTGTTCGTAGAGACCTACTTGCAAACCGGCATCCATGTTGAAGGGGATGTTACCGATAAGCATACCAAAGCCGATAGGAATAAGGAGCATAGGCTCAAATTCCTTCGCCACGGCGAGATAGATGAAGAATATACCGATGGCAATCATGGCGAAGTGTTGCCATGTAGCATTATATATACCGGTATATGTCCAGAAATCGCCGAGGTTTTGAACTAAAAATTCACCAAATCCTCCCATATTACTCGATTGTTACGAGAGCAGCGCCTTCGAGAACCGACTCTCCTTGTTTAACATTGATGGCTGCAATCTTACCGTCGCGGTCGGCTTTGATAGCATTCTCCATCTTCATGGCTTCGAGAATGATGATAGTGTCACCTTTCTTCACTGCATCGCCAACGTTAACCTTAACGTTGAGGATAACACCGGGAAGGGGTGATTTGATAGTGCCTGCACCTGCACCTGCTGCTGCAGAGGGGCGATTGAGTTGAGTAGTGGGAGCTGCGGGAGTTGTGGGGCGAGCTTTCACTACGGGTTTGGCAACAGTTTTTACCACTTTTTCCATTTCGACAAGGTAGGGAGTACCGTTTACCTCTACGTGAGCAACGTTTTCTTCGATGTCTCCGATTGTTACCTTATAAATATTGCCGTTAATGGTATATTTATAGTCTTTCATTTTTCTTGAATTTAAATGTTAGGGATTAAATTATTTTCTGGGAAGATCACGCAAAGAGTAAATCTTAGAGTTCCAGGGAGAGTAACGACGCTCAACCTTTTGGATGGTGAGGACGGTATCCTCGTAGTCGTGAGCATCTTCTTGCATCTCGTGCATAGCCATAGCGATAGCTGCAAATACTTCACCGGGGGTAGCACCCTTGGCCATAGCCTCTTTGGTCTCTTCTTCGCTGAGACCTTTGGCTTTGCTTGCTGTGCGCATAGCCCACCATGTTGATATCTTACCGATTGTACGGAAGATGATGTAAAGCAACAACAAGCCCGAGAATACAACAGCCATGGCTGAGATAGCCATACCTACACCGTTCTTGTCTTGAGTTTGGAATTTCTCCATCTTCAAGTTCTTGTCGAGAGTGTAGTTGTTGGTGCTGGGTGTTACATACTCGCTGGTGCCTGCACCGCGTATTTCCCACTCGCTCTCGCCGTCAATGGCGCGAGCATAAGATTGGTCGGCAACTAAGATGTTGGCGGGGATAGTCACTTCGTTGAGAAGTTTGTTACCACCGTCGTAGATACCTATCCATGACTCCTTAGAGGGGTCGAGTGTGAAGTTGACGTGGAATGTACCACGGTTGGGTTGTCCGTCGGCCCAGAAAAGTGTGTGCTGACGAGGCGGAATGAGTGTGAGCACGTCACCTTTGGGGATAAAGTATGTAACAGTATCACCGGGAGTGTTGCTAAACTTGAGCAAGTGTGATGCTACGTTGTAGCTACCGTATGATTTGTTGAATAACTCTACCCATGCGCTGTGCATGCCATAGTCGTCTTGGTAGTTGGTCTCGTTGGTCATCAAAATCTCGTTGATGAGAATTTTGCTACCAGCCTCCTCGCCTTCTACCGCGGGCTTACATGATGTAAATGCCACGACAACAGCAAGCAACATGCTCAATATTCCAAATTTATTTTTGTTCATATTGATATGTTTTTAAGGATTATAGAGGAATGTTACCGTGTTTCTTGGCGGGGTTCACGAGTTTCTTAGTGCGCAATTGCTCCAATGCACGGATGATGCGGAAGCGAGTGTTGCGGGGCTCGATAACGTCGTCGATGTAACCGTAGCGAGCTGCGTTGTAGGGGTTAGCAAACAACTTAGTGTACTCGGCTTCTTTCTCGGCGATGTATGCTTTGGGATCTGCTTGAGCTTGAGCCTCTTTAGCATAGAGAACGGCAGCAGCACCTGAAGCACCCATAACGGCGATTTCGGCAGTAGGCCATGCATAGTTCATGTCACCACGGAGTTGCTTACAGCTCATCACGATGTGTGAACCACCATAAGACTTACGCAATGTTACAGTTACTTTGGGTACTGTAGCCTCACCGTAAGCGTAGAGCAACTTAGCACCGTGAGAGATAACTGCGTTGTACTCTTGACCTGTACCGGGCAAGAATCCGGGAACGTCTACGAGAGTTACCAAAGGAATGTTGAATGCGTCGCAGAAACGTACGAAGCGAGCAGCCTTGCGAGAAGCGTTGCAGTCGAGTACACCTGCGAGGTATTGAGGTTGGTTGGCAACGATACCTACCGATTGACCGTTGAAGCGAGCAAAACCGATGATGATGTTGCGAGCGAAGTCGCGTTGTACTTCGAGGAACTCACCGTTGTCGATGATAGCACCGATAACTTGGTACATATCGTAGGGTTGGTTGGGGCTGTCGGGAATGATCTCGTTGAGTGAATCTTCGAGACGGTCGATGGGGTCTTCGCAAGGAAGTACGGGAGCCTCTTCGAGGTTGTTTTGGGGGATGAAGCTGATGAGTCGGCGGATAACGTCGAGACCTTCGTCACCTGTTTCGCAAGCAAAGTGAGCTACACCCGAAGTCTTAGAGTGCATTTCGGCACCACCGAGTTGCTCTTGAGTTACATCCTCGCCTGTTACTGTCTTAACAACAGCGGGACCTGTGAGGAACATGTAAGAAATCTCTTTTACCATCACGATGAAGTCGGTGAGGGCGGGAGAGTAAACAGCACCACCGGCGCAAGGACCAAAGATACCCGAGATTTGGGGTACTACACCCGATGCCATGATGTTGCGTTGGAAGATTTCAGAGTAACCTGCGAGGGCGTTGATACCTTCTTGGATACGTGCACCACCCGAGTCGTTGATACCGATAATGGGAGCACCCATCTTCATTGCCATGTCCATTACTTTGCAAATCTTCATGGCCATTTGCTCAGAGAGTGAACCACCGAATACGGTGAAGTCTTGTGCAAATACGTAAACAAGACGACCTTCGATTGTACCATAACCAGTTACAACACCGTCACCGAGATATGATTTCTTCTCTTGACCGAAGTTGTAGCAACGGTGGCGTACAAACATGTCGATTTCTTCAAAACTACCTTCGTCGAGGAGTTGGTTGATACGCTCACGAGCGGTGTATTTACCACGTTCGTGTTGTTTGGCAATGGCTTTCTCGCCACCACCCAAACGAGCTTCATTGCGTAGCGCGATAAGCTCTTTTACTTTTTCGAGTTGATTGCTCATTTTGTATTATTTGTTAGGATTTTCACAAAGTTCGGTTAATACGC
>CAJGDT010000022.1 GCA_904502265.1 uncultured Barnesiella sp.
TACTATCATAAAGGCAATTTGCGAGATAGTAGAGAAGGCCAAAACACGTTTGATATCGGTCTGTACGCAAGCTACTATAGCTGCATAGAGTGCAGTTATAGCACCTACAGTGGTGATGAGGTCGAGTACCTCGGGTGTTACGCAATATACGGGGAAGAGGCGTGCCACCAAGTATACACCGGCAACAACCATGGTTGCTGCGTGGATGAGAGCCGATACGGGGGTGGGACCCTCCATTGCATCGGGCAACCAGATGTGTAAGGGGAACATGGCTGACTTACCTGCACCACCCATAAAGATGAGTGCCAAAGCCCATGTTGCTACCGAGCAACCCAAGAATGTAGCTCCGGCGCTCTCGGTAATAATAGCTGTGGGGTTGGCAGTAAGTGTGGCAAAGTCGAATGTCTTGGTAAAGAACGACAAAATGAGTATACCAATAAGGAAGCCAAGGTCGGCAAAACGAGTAACGATAAACGCCTTTTTCGATGCTGCAACGGCCGAAGGCTTGGTGTAGTAGAAGCCAATGAGCAAGAATGAAGATACGCCCACAAGCTCCCAGAAGATATACATCTGGAAGATGTTAGTGGCTACTACGAGACCCAACATCGACATGCTGAAGAGTGATAAGAATGCGTAGTAACGTTGGAAACCCTTCTCACCGTGCATGTAACCGAGGCTATAGATGTGTACCATCAGTGATACGGTGGTAATGACTACAAGCATCATTACCGAAATGGGGTCGAGATAGATACCCAAATCGATGTGCAAGTGCTCGGTAAAGCGTAACCATTCGAAGTTGTAAGGAACTTGCGAGGGTATAACGCCCTCGGCATTGCGAGGCTGAGTGAAGAACTGATAGGCAGTGAAGTAAGCTAATGCTGTGCACACGGTCATACCTATTGTGCCCAATATACCCGCTACGCGGGGCTTAAGCTTACTATCGAGCAAACCCAATAGCAAGAACATCGCCAACGGCAGTGCTAAAATGATAACTGTATATTCCATAGCGCGGTATTAGTATTTCATATCGTCAAGGTTATCGGCATCGATATTGCGGATGTGACGATAAATGTTAATAATAATGGCAATTGCAATAGCTGTTTCGGCCGCAGCAATGGCAATGGCAAAAATCGAGAAAATCATGCCCTCCATTTGGCCAGGGAACAAGAAGCGATTGAAAACGGCAAAATTAATGTCGACAGCATTGAGCATCAACTCGATTGAGATGAGCATCATGAGCATGTTTTTGCGAGTGATAAAACCGTAAACTCCGGCAAAGAACATCACAAGGCTCAATACGATGTAATAAATCATTGGTATTTCCATAGTCTACTGTTTTTAGCGTTTACGAGCTATCATGATAGCTCCAATGATACATGCCAGCAACAATACGCTCACAGCCTCAAAGGGGAGCAAGTATTGGAACTTGTCCATACCTATGAGAGCATGACCTATATCGTTGATAGATTGAACTTCTTGAATTGCGACCTCGGGCCATTTGTAAGTAAATAGTGCGTAGGTACATACGGCAGCACCTGCTATAGCAGCAATAAGGCCAAGAATACGCTGTTTAATGCCTTTCTCCTCGGTGCACTCACCGGGCTTGCTGGTGAGCAAGATAGAAAAGACAAATAGAACCAAAATACCTCCGGCGTAGACGGCAATCTGTACCGAGCCGAGGAACGTGTAGTCGAGCATGAAGTAAATACCTGCAGTCGACAAGAGGACGAACAACAGATATGTTGCAGCTCGAAGTATGCGACGGGTGGTGACAGCCAGCACTGAGCACACCACAATCACTATCGCAAGCAAATAGAATATAGCTTGTTGAGCTAAAGGTAGGAGTTCCATATATCGTATTATTCTGATTTTTCTTCTTTGTTAGTAACCGAGACAGGCTCGGGACGGTTGTTCAGTTGTTTTACAAGTTTCTCTCTTGTAAATACAGCTTGTTCAAACTCGTTGGTAAACTTAATGGCATTGTGGGGGCAAGTGCTTACACACAATTGGCAGAAAGTGCAGCTGCCAAGGTCGTACATATAACGATCAAGTACGCGCTTGGTCTTACCATCTTCGGTCTCTATCTTCTTGGCTACAATCTCAATGGTATTGTTAGGGCAGTTGTTTTGGCATATACCGCAAGCGATACACTTGTGGTTGCCCTCTTCGTCATATACTAATGAGAGTGTAGCGCGAAAACGCTCGGGGATTTCGAGTGTTTTGCGATTCTCGGGGTACTCTTGTGTGATTTTACGGCTGAAGAAATATCGGCCCGTAATACTCATACCGGTGAGCAAGCTCCCGATGCCTTTGAATAAAGATGTGAAATAGTTGTTTTTACTTCCCATAAGTTTGTTTGATAGTACACTATCGCATTGGTTGTTATTCCTCACGTGCGTGCCCGACCATTGAGTCGGGCTTACACGTAAAGAAAAATTTAGGTTTATCCTTCAACTTTACCACCCAATATATCGAGCAGCTCGTTGGTAATGCTTTGTTGTCGCAGTTTGTTGTACTCCAATTGTAACTCCTCACGCAACTTCTTGGCATTGTCGTTGGCCGACTGCATGGCAAGAACGCGAGCAGCTTGCTCCGAGGCTCTGTTTTGGCAGATACTCTCTTGTAGCGAAGCCAATACCGAGAGGGGAATAACCTCATCGAATATAGTTGTTACATTGGGCTCAAAGAGATAGGGCTTGCTTTCGCCGGAGTTTTCGGATGCCTCGGCTATAACGGGCAACATGGTGCGATTGGCAAGTCGTTGTCGGCCCATACTGAGGAATGCCATAAAGACAATCTCAATGTGGTCCAACTCTTCGCCGAGGAATGCTTGAGTGAGCTCGTCGCACAATTGTTTGACTTTCTCACCGCTGCTCTTGGCAGTCATATAGCTTACTTCGGCTACTTTTACGTCGGGAAGACGCAACTTTCGACAAGCAGCTACCATCTTTTTGCCAATGGGGTAGAGGGTAAAAGTAACCTCTTCGCCATTTTCCTCTTTTATGCGATTTATAGTCTCAAGCATCCGTTTGAACAGCATCATGTTGAAAGCACCGCACAAACCCTCGTCGCTACCTTGTACCACGAGACCCACATTCTTAATGGGACGCTCGATGGTGAGGGGCGATGAGTACTCGCTATCGGCAGCCAATAGGTTGTCGATAGTTGCTTGTATTTGGTGGCGGAAGGGCTCTACACGTTGCAATGCTTGCATGGCCTTGTGCATTTTGGCCGATGATATCATCTTCATTGCACCGGTTATCTTCTCAGTGGTCGATACCGAGCCTATTCTACCTTTCAGTTCACGTATGGATGCCATATCTCAATTATGCCTTATAGCGGTTTGCAACTTCTTTTGCTACCTCGGTGAGTTTTGCGCCAATCTCGTCAGTGAGATTACCTTTCTTCAACTCGTCGAGTACGTCGGCTTGGTGCTTGGTATGAAGTACTTGAATGAAGAGTCTTTCAAATTCTCCTACCTTCTCGGCGGGAACGCTTGCCAACAATCCTTGTGTACCGCAATAGATCATAGCAATCTCCTCCTCGACAGGAACAGGGCTATATTGCGGTTGGATGAGCATGCGCTCGTTCTTACGACCCTTGTCGATAACCATAGCTGTTACGGGGTCGATATCTCCACCAAATTGGGTAAATGACTCAAGCTCGCGGAATTGTGCTTGGTCAATCTTCAATGTACCTGCAATCTTCTTCATAGCCTTGAGCTGTGCACTACCACCTACACGTGATACTGAGATACCTACGTTGATGGCGGGGCGTACACCTTGGTTAAAGAGTTTCGACTCAAGGAATATTTGACCGTCGGTAATTGAAATAACGTTGGTGGGGATGTATGCCGACACGTCACCGGCTTGGGTCTCGATGATGGGCAATGCTGTGAGCGAGCCACCACCTTTTACCATAGGTTTCATCACTTCGGGGAGGTCGTTCATTGAAGCGGCTACCTTATCGTTGTCGATAATCTTGGCCGAACGCTCCAAGAGACGAGAGTGGAGATAGAAGATGTCACCGGGGTATGCCTCACGACCCGAGGGACGACGCAAAATGAGCGAAATCTCACGGTACGATACGGCTTGCTTTGACAAGTCGTCATAGATAACAAGGGCATGACGGCCCGAGTCACGGAAGTATTCACCGATAGCTGCACCGGCCATGGGCGCATAGTAGCGCATGGCTGCTGAGTCTGATGCGTTGGCTGCCAACACAATGGTATAGTCCATTGCACCATGTTCGCGCAAGGTATTTACCAAGGCTGCTACCGACGATGCTTTTTGACCTATCGCAACGTAGATACAGTAGAGGGGGTTGCCATTCTTAAAGTTCTCGCGTTGATTGATGATAGTATCTATAGCGATTGTTGTTTTTCCTACTTGACGGTCACCGATAATCAACTCGCGTTGTCCACGACCAATGGGTACCATTGCGTCAATCGCTTTGATACCTGTTTGCAGAGGCTCCTTAACGGGTTGACGGAAGATAACACCGGGGGCCTTACGGTCGATGGGCAACAACACTGTATTGCCCTCGATAGGACCTGCACCATCGATAGGCTCTCCGAGTGTGTTGATAACACGACCCAACAAGCCTTCGCCAACGGGAATTGAGGCGATGTCGCCGGTGCGACGCACGGTCATATTCTCAGTAACCTTTTCGATATCGTTCAGAAGGATTACACCCACGTTGCTCTCTTCAAGGTTCATGGCTACACCACGTACACCGTTCTCAAATTCTACGAGTTCGCTGGCCTTTACGTTGTTAAGACCATATACGTGTGCTACACCATCACCTACTTCGAGCACGGTACCTATCTCTTCGAATGAGGCTTGTTTGTCAACCTCTTCGAGTTTGCTTTTGAGTATATCCGATATCTCGTTTGGTTTTATCATAAGATTATTTGTTTAGTAATTTTACGCGCAATTTCTTAAGCTCGTTTTGAATCGATGCATCGAGTTGCATCGAATCCACGCGCAGTACGAAACCACCGATGAGTGAGGGATCTATTTGGTAAACAAACTCCAACTCTTTGTTAAGTTGCTTCTTAAGTAGACCCTTGATGCGTTCTATCATATCATCGCACAATGTTGTTGTGGTGATGATAGTGACACGTGCAATGTTGTTCTCTTGACGATAGATGTCTTGATAAGCCAACATGGTAGCACGAAAGAAACTCTCTCGGCGATTGAGAATAACCAAGTTTATGAAGCGAAGGATAGCGTTATTGGCCTCACTGCTGGCTGCCATCACGAGCAGTTGCTCTTTTTCGGTTGTACTTATAGCCGGGTTGCCCATTGCTTTGGTTAGCGCAGGGTGTGTGGCAAATACCTCTTCTATTCGTTGAGTGTCGTTATAGAGTTGTTGTGTGCAATGATGCTCTTGTGCATATTTGTACAAGGCTTTAGCATATCTGCGAGGAATCAATCCTTCGTTCATAATTCTTAGTTTTTATGTTCGAGTTCGTTCAATAATTGCTCTACCATTTCCGCCTGAGCTTTGTCGCCCGCGAGTTCTTTGCGAATAATATTTTCGGCTATCGTGAGGGCGAATTGGCTCACTTCTTGGCGGAACTGTAGCTCGGCTTCTTTGCGCGATTGCTCAATACTGATGGCTGCTGCATCAACAAGCTTCTTTGCTTCGGCTGCTGCGGCTTTCTTAGCCTCCTCGATGATTTGTGCTTTCATCTGTGCAGCTTCTTGCATGATTTCCATTTGTTGACGGTTGGCCTCAGCGAGAATGGCGCGGGCTTGTGCTTCTGAGTCCTCAAGGCTTGCCTTGGCTGCTTCGGCATACTCTACACCCTTGTCTATGAGTGAGGCACGCTCGTCTACCATCTTAGTGATGACAGGCCAGGCAAACTTGGCCAATATGGCAAACAATACCACAAAGACCACGAACATCCAAAAGACTAGCCCTGCTTCGGGCATGAACAGTTCCATACGGGACGTTTAGGCAAGATTAGAGGAACAATGCGAGAATACAAACGATAACAGCAAAAAGGGCAACACCCTCAATAAGAGCTGCGATAACAATCATACTACCACGTACGTCGCCTGCTGCTTCGGGTTGGCGTGCAATTGCTTCCATGGCCGAGCTACCAATGCGACCAATACCAAAACCTGCTGCAATAGCAGCAATACCTGCGCCTACGCATGCACCGATTACTGTAAGGGGTGCGAGTGCTGTCAAAATCATAGCTAACATAATGTTTTCTTTTTTATAAGGTTAATAATTTATTTTGAATTTTCTTTTTTTTAGTTGTTTAATCGTGATGATGATGTTCTACTTGTGCCAACGATATAAAGATTGTTGACAGCATAGTGAATACGTATGCTTGGATGTAACTCACAAGCGTATCGATGATGTACATAAAGAGCGAGAATCCTACCGATAGTACGGTTGTACCTCCTGCTACAGCAACACCACCCATCTCCTTGAAGATGAATATGAGCGATAGCAATACAAGTACAATCATGTGACCACCCATCATGTTGGCAAAGAGACGTACCATAAGGGCTATGGGCTTGGTGAATACACCAAAAATCTCGATGAAGGGCATG
This sequence comes from uncultured Barnesiella sp., assembly GCA_904502265.1. GTDB lineage: Bacteria > Bacteroidota > Bacteroidia > Bacteroidales > Barnesiellaceae_A > Barnesiella_A. The sequence goes on from CAJGDT010000022.1 coordinate 6,573, forward strand.
ATAGGAAGAGGCGCCTTGAGGAACATGGGTACATCGGGCCAAAATACTTCTTTCCAATACTCCTTGGTACCAAAGATATTTACAGCCAAGAAGGTGCAAATGGCAAGTACCATAGTAATGGCCAAGTTACCTGTAAGGTTGGCTCCTGCAGGGAAAATTACCATCAATCCCATTAGGTTCGAAACGAAGATAAAGTAGAACGCCGTGAGCAAATAAGGTGCAAAACGACGACCTTTTTCGGGGCCTAATATCGACTTGATTACATCGTCGTATACCATACAAGTGAGCATCTCAATGGCTCCTGCAAATCCGCGAGGTGCTTTTTTGCCATTGTTTTTGTACCAATTTACCAATGGGAATAGACACAAACATATAACAATAAGGGTTATAAAGAGTGCAGCTACGTTCTTGGTAATTGAGATGTCAAGCGGGCGGTATACTTCACCTTGGGCATTGATACCCACTACTTTGCCATGATGTGCTTCGCTGTGGTCAATGTAGAAACCGTCGTATGTCTCACCGTGTTCAATCTTGTTCGACATAAAACAGTGCCAGCCACCCTCGTAGTCTTGTACGATAATGGGGAGGGCAATCTTATGACTGTGCGAAAAAGGCACTTCCCAGCTGTAGTGGTCTACCAAGTGGTCAAAGATGGTCTCTTTGGCATCGAACTTGGCATTCTCATCGTGGTGCGAGTGGTCAAACAAGGCAATGCTTGCGGCCGCTGCAAGAACGATGAGCGTGATGCTTATGATTAGTATCGAGTGCTTTTTCATTTGTTAACTTATTGTGGGCTTATTGCCGTTGAGGGTTAATAGATGCACACCGCAATGCGGTTGTTGTCTACGTCTACAAATCCGCCACTTACCTCTAACGAGTGTCGCTCGTTGCCTGTTACATACTCTATCGTGCCTTTTTCGAGGGTCGATACCAATGAGGCGTGATTGTTGAGTACAGTAAACGAGCCTTTTGTTCCGGGCAGGGTTACCAACTCTACTTCTCCTTCGAAGAGTGTTGTTTCGGCTGATATAATTTCGAGTCTCATGGCTGTAATTAGTTGGCTTTGGCTTGTTCGAGCATTTTCTTACCTTTGGCAATAGCTTCGTCGATAGTACCTACGTTGAGGAATGCTTGCTCGGGATATTGGTCCATCTCGCCATTCAAGATCATCTTGAAACCACGTATTGTCTCCTCAAGAGGCACCATTACACCCGGAAGACCTGTAAATTGTTCGGCTACGTGGAACGGTTGTGAGAGGAAGCGTTGTGCACGACGGGCGCGGCTTACCACAAGTTTGTCTTCGTCCGAGAGCTCATCAATACCCAAGATGGCAATGATATCTTGCAACTCATTGTATTTTTGCAAAAGTTGTTTTACTGCTTGGGCTGTGTTATAGTGTTCCTCGCCTACGATAAGCGGGTCAAGAATACGAGATGTTGACTCCAAGGGGTCTACTGCAGGGTAGATACCAAGCTCCGAAATCTTACGGCTCAATACGGTTGTTGCATCCAAGAAGCTGAATGTTGTAGCAGGAGCGGGGTCGGTCAAGTCATCGGCGGGTACGTAGATAGCTTGTACCGAAGTGATAGCTCCTTGCTTAGTAGAGGTAATGCGCTCTTGCAACTTACCCATTTCCGATGCCAATGTAGGTTGGTAACCTACGGCCGAGGGCATGCGACCAAGAAGTGCCGATACCTCTGAACCTGCTTGGGTGAAGCGGAAGATGTTGTCGATGAACAAAAGAATCTCTTTACCGCCACCGTCGCCATCGCGGAACTGCTCGGCAACTGTAAGACCTGCAAGTGCAACACGGAGACGTGCACCGGGAGGTTCGTTCATCTGTCCGAATACGAGTGTTGCTTGTGAGTTGTTTACGCTTGTCATATCAACGTCCTCGAGATTCCACTCGCCACGTTCCATTCCTTCGCGGAACTTCTCACCATACGACATAACGCCCGATTCGATCATCTCGCGCAACAAGTCGTTACCTTCGCGAGTGCGTTCTCCTACGCCGGCAAATACCGAGAAACCGTTGTGGCCTTTGGCGATGTTGTTAATCATCTCCATGATAAGCACAGTCTTACCTACACCGGCACCACCGAACAAACCAATCTTACCACCACGAGAATAGGGCTCAAGCAAGTCGATAACCTTGATACCGGTAAAGAGGAACTCGGTACTTACGGTCAACTCGTCAAATGCAGGAGCGTCCTGGTGGATAGACTTCACTTTGGTGTAGTCAAGTGCCGGTAGGTGGTCGATTGCCTCGCCCATCACATTCATCAAACGACCCTTTACTTGGTCGCCTGTAGGCATTGACAAAGGACGTCCTAGGTTTATTACTTTCATACCTCTTACGAGGCCATCGGTCGAGTCCATTGCTACGCAACGTACGGTATTTTCACCGATGTGTTGTTCTACTTCCACCAACAAGTCTGAGTCGTTGTTGCGCTCGATTTTGAGGGCGGCATAAATGGGAGGAACGCTATTGCCTTCGCCTTCGAATGATACGTCGACAACAGGTCCGATTACTTGTGTGATATAGCCAAAGTTTTCACTCATGGTTTATAGTGTTATTTTATTTTTATTTTTGTTCAATGGTTTAGAAGTGCCAGCCAAGTGCTACAATTACACTCATGATAGCAAGGTTTACAAGGCTGATAGGGAGGAGGTATTTCCATTCGAGCTTGAGCAGTTGGTCGATGCGCAAGCGGGGGAATGTCCAGCGGAACCACATGCTTATCCACACGACTACAATGCTCTTACCCAGGAACCATACTATCGATGGTATGTAGTCCATGATGGTATTGAATGACTCCCATCCGGGTATGTGCAACGGCATCCAACCGCCTAAGAATAGGGTAGTGGCAATACCACCCATGATGAAGAGGTTGAGATATTCTGCCAAGTAGTAGAAGCCAAAGTGAATACCTGAATACTCGGTGTGATAACCGGCTGTAAGCTCACTCTCGGCCTCGGCCATGTCGAAAGGCCCACGGTTAATCTCGGCCGAACCGGCTACAAGATATATGATAAAAGCAATGAGTGCGGGTATGTGACCTCTAAAGAGGAACCAACCCTCATATTGTGCCTCTACAATGCCTGTTACCGACATTGTACCTGATATAGCTACAATTGTGAGTATTGACAAGCCTATAGATAACTCATAACTAATCATTTGCGCACCGGCACGCATCGCGCCGATAACTGTGTACTTGCTGTTTGAGGCCCAACCGGCGAGCAAAACACCTATAATGCCCAAACCCGATACGGCCAACATGAAGAACACACCTACATCGTAGTTGATAACTTGCAATCCGCGACCCCAAGGCAAGCATGCAAAGGTGAGCATTGAGGCTACCAATACAAAGAATGGCGCGAGGTTGAACAAAAAGTGGTCGATATTCTTTAGGTAAATGAGCTCTTTAATAAGGATTTTGAGCATATCAGCCACGCTTTGAAATATACCGAAAGGTCCTACACGATTGGGGCCAAGGCGGCATTGAAACGCACCGGCTACTTTACGCTCGAAGTAGATAAGGAAAAGTGCCAAAATACAGTATAATGCAAGTATAGCAATACCTATAAGCACAAACTCTATGAGCAAGGCGCCCCATTCGGGCAAGAAGCTCATTAGTAGATTGTGTATCCACATGGTTATGTTCGAAAAATCGTACATGTTATTTGCTTTATTAGGTTTTTACTTTTCTATTAACGGTCAATATCGGGAATTACATAGTCCAATGAACCACCACCGGCAATGAGGTCGGCAATTTTACCACCACGGCACACTTCATCAAGTGATGCTACGAGCATCATACCCGGTGAGTTGAGCTTAAGACGATAGGGGTATTTATCACCACGGCTCTCAATGTATACACCGAATGCACCGCGGCTTGCTTCAACTTGGCGGAACCAATGACCTTCGGGCAACTTGATGATGGGTTTCATCTTCTCCGAAACAGGACCTTCGGGGATATTGTCAACCAATTGCTCTATAATACGTATTGATTGTAGTATCTCGTCCATGCGTACCATGTAGCGAGCATATATATCGCCCTCGGTACGTAATACCTCATCAAATTCAACCTTGTCATACAAAGCGTAAGGAATGCGTTTACGCACGTCACAAGCCCAACCCGATGCACGACCCGAAGGACCGGTCATTGAGTGTGCTATGCATCGCTCTTTCGATATGACACTGATGCCATGCATACGACCTTGTGCAATGACATTGCCTGTGAAGAAACGGTGATATTCTTTGAGGCGTTCGGGCATGATCTTGCAGAACTCCTTAATTTTACGTTGATAGTCGGGGTGAATATCTTGCATTACACCACCTATCTTGTTGTAATGGAACGACATGCGTGCACCTGTTGTCTCTTCGAGAATATCGAGTACCATTTCGCGCTCGCGGAAACCATATATGAGTGCAGTGGTGCTACCCAAGTCGTTACAGAATGTACCCCAGAAGAGCAAGTGTGATGATATACGCATCAACTCGTCGTTGATAGTACGTATGTATTGAGCGCGCTCGGGTATCTCTACTTGCAATGCATCCTCGATACACATGCACAATGCGTGGCGATTTTGCATAGCCGACAAGTAGTCGAGACGATCAGTGAAATGTAATGTTTGGGGATATGTGAGCGACTCGCTCATCTTTTCAATACCGCGGTGTATGTAACCACAGTAGGGGTCTACCTTTTTAATAAACTCGCCATCGAGCGAACAGCGCAGACGCAATACACCGTGAGTTGAGGGGTGTTGAGGACCTATATTGACAACATAGTCATCGGGAGCAAATATTACAGGCTCGGTCTTTACGATCTTGCCATCGGGTTGCTCAATGTATGATGTAGTTGTGTCGTAAGATTCTTCGTGATGAAGGCGGATGGGATTTACTTCGGGGCTGGCATCATAATCTTTGCGTAAGGGATATCCTACCCAGTCACGACGCAAGAAGAGGCGACGCATATCGGGGTGGTTGATAAAGATGATGCCAAAGAAGTCGTATACTTCACGCTCATAGAAATTGGCCGACTCCCAAATGTCGGCTACAGAGTGAAGCATGGGGTTTTGGCGGTCGGCTGTCTCGACGCGTACGCTCAGACGCTTACCGGTCTTGGTGGATTCTAGATAATATATACAACCGAGTGTCTCACCCCAGTCCATACCTACGATAGTGGTGAGGTAGTCAAACGGCGATTCTGCATCTTCATACAAGGTTTTTGCGAGCTTGTGCCATTGGGCGTCGGGTACTGCTATCTCGAGTACCTGTGCCTCGGTAAAGGTGGCTTCGGGTATCAGCGCGCTTATTTTTTCTTGAATGCTTGCCATATACTATATAATATATAAGAGTGTTTTTATAAAGGTGCCCGGTTGAGAGGTTATTCTTTATCTTTGAAGAATTCTTCGCGTTTTTGCTTGCGATTGACACCTCCAAAGAAGTTCTCAACTTTTATTTTGCGTTGCAACTGCATCATGCCGTAGAGCATAGCTTCGGGTCGGGGAGGACATCCGGGTACAAACACATCCACGGGTATAATCTTGTCGATTCCCGGGACGGTGTGATATGAATTGCGGAAGGGGCCACCCGATACAGCGCATGCACCGGTTGCAATAACATATTTGGGCTCGGCCAATTGGTCGTATACGCGCTTGAGGATAGGAGCCATGCGATGCACGATTGTTCCGGCTACCATCATAAAGTCGGCTTGGCGAGGCGAGTTGCGTGTTACCTCAAAACCAAAGCGCGCCATGTCATGACGTGCTGCTGCTACCGACATAAATTCGATACCGCAACAACTTGTAGCAAAAGCCAAGGGCCATACCGAATTGGAACGTCCCCAGTTGATAATGTCGTCAAATACACCTACTACTACGTTGGTTCCGGCAGCATTCAACTCTTCAACTAATTGTTCGAGAGACTCATTATCTTTGAAGTCCTCGTATGCCATTGCTTTGATATTTGATTTTTTTATTTCCATTCCAACGCTCCTTTCTTCCATGCGTAGACAAGACCCAAAACAAGAATTACCATGAAGACAGCAATGCTGATGAGGCCGGCAACGCCTATTTCGCCCAATACTACTGCCCAGGGAAACAGAAATACAGTCTCGACATCGAACATGAGGTAGAGGATGGCAAAGAGATAATAACCGGCTTTGAATTGCATCCAAGAGGTGCCACGTGTGGGTATACCACATTCGTAGGCTTCGCCTTTCTGAGGATTGAATGAGCGGGGTGCAAGTAACCATGCAATGAGCAATGCTGCACCAACCATTACAATAGCTGTGACAAGGATAGTCACAAATAATGCTGAATTCATTGTTGTTTTATCCTTAAGGTTTGTTTCTATGTTTTCATGGTTTATCCGAGAACCTTTTCTCTCGAATATAAATCAACGCAAAGATAAGAAAAAGTTTTTCCAAACAAAGAAATAATTCAATCTTTTATTTATAAAAAATATGCTTTCGCAGACGTTTTGTTATAGAATGTGTAATTGTGCTGATTGTGTGGCTGAAGAATGTAATTGGGGTTGTAAGGATGTGTAGGATGCTTGCATAAATATTATTCATTTTGCATAA
>CAJGDT010000023.1 GCA_904502265.1 uncultured Barnesiella sp.
CTAATTCTCAGCAGGCGCTGCACATTAAGTGTCTTGAAAAATGTTACCATTGGCATTGGTGCCTGCATCCACATGTCAAAAGCGTAGGCACGAGTTGTCTCTTGGGGATTTATCTCTCTCATAGTGGTGGGGTTATTAGACAAAAGGGGCGCAAAGGTAGTAAATTCTTTGCAATATCCTCAAAAGCCAAGGGTGTTTGCGTGGGGACTATAATAGTTACCCCTGTTTCTTCTCGGCCTTTTCGGCAGCGAGGCGAACTTGGTATTCTTTCATCTTTTTCTGCCATGCCTTGCGTTTGGCTTGTGCTTGAGCAGCCTTGCGAGCCTCATATTCGGCATATTGTTTTTCCAAGAAGTTGTCGGCCATGTTCGTAAGTGTATAAGTGGTAAATTAGTTGAAGTGAGGCTTTTGAGGGCATAGTAGCCATGAACGGAATTCTTCGCCAAGATTTTTTACAATCTCTTGCCAATAGGTGTCGTCATGTGCAGTCATAGCCGCCTCGGTATTGTCGAGGGTGGTTACTACCCACGTTTTTTCTTCGATTTCCTTTTTGAGCTGTCCGGTAGTCCATCCGCAATATCCGGCAAAGAATTTGATGTGTCGTTCATCGTACTCATTGCTGTTGAGATATTCTACCACATCTGCAAAATTTCCACCAATGTACAGTCCGTTTTCTAAGGCTATGGCCTCTCTGAAGCGATTGCCCAGAGTGTGAATGTATAGCAGTCGGCCATGTTCTACCGGACCGCCTATGTGCAAGGGAATATGGCTCGGACAAGTAGCGTTGCGCAGTACGCTGTTGAGCGAAAGGTTGCTACGATGATTGAGTACTAAGCCAACCGTTCCTTCTGTATTGTTATGGTCGATAAGAAGTATTACCGCACGGCGAAAGTGTACCTCGGATAAAAAAGGTTCAACAACCAGCAAGTCGCCCGATTGGGGCTCGCGTTGTGGTTGTTTGATGTCGAATATGTCATTTATCAGTTTCACGAAGTATAGCCTACGGCAGTCGAGGGTTATAATTTAAATCCAAGCTCGCGCAGTACGGTGGCGTTGTTATCTGTGGCTCCGGTAACGGTATAAGCCAAGAACTCGCGACGTATGCCGTATGAATTGCGTAACTTCTCAAAATCGTAGGGTTGTCGCTTGAGGTTGCGTGTCTCAAACAGTGGGTTGTAGCTTGACAATACTGCAGTGGCAATGGGGTCGCTGTTGCGAGCCAAAGCAAGTGTGCTGACAGGCGGTGTGGGAGGTACAAGTTCCGATGTGTCGATGGTTACGCCTAACTCCTTGGCTACGGCCTCAACAATCATACGGGTGGCATTGGCCTTGCCGTCGGATGAGTAGCCTGCGGTGTGGGGTGTGGCAATAAACGATGCAAACATCAGTGCTGTATTCAAGCGAGGCTCGCCTTCCCAGCAATCCATCACAGCATCGCCTACCTTCTCGGTGTTGAGGGCGCGAATGAGTGCGTAGTTGTCTACAACAGCACCTCGGGCTGAGTTAATAACAAGCGGACTGCGTTGCAAAGAGTCGAAAAATGCTGCCGAACCTAAGTGGCAGGTAGCATATTCGCCTTGCATAATGAGCGGTGTGTGGAATGTTATTATATCGGCTTGTGCGGCAATTTCTTCGAGCGAAACAAACTTTTGGTTACCCTCTACGGCTGCGCGAGGAGGGTCATTGAGCAATACTTTCATGCCCAATGCTCGACAATACTTTTCGACAATAGAGCCTACGTGACCTACGCCTATTATACCTATTGTCATCTCAGAAATATCGCGATTTTTGGAACGAGCCCAAAGAAGAATAGATGCAAGTACATATTGGCCTACCGAACTTGCATTGCAACCCGGAGCATTTTGCCAACGTATTCCATTTTCTTGGCAGTATTTTGTGTCTATGTGGTCGTGTCCTATTGTTGCCGTACCTATAAATTTGCATCGCGAACCATTGAGTAGGCGTTTGTCTACTTTTGTACGAGAACGTACTAAAAGAATGTCGGCATCGCGGACAACGGCATTGGTTATTTCGTTGGGCTCATAATAGCTTACTTGTGCGTATGGTTCGAGCAATCCTTTTAAAAAAGGTATCTTGCTGTCTGCTACTATATGGATATTTTGTGAGCTCATATTAGATTGTATTTTTTGAAAACCTCTGCAAAAATATATTTTTTCTTTGAATAAACCTTTTGTCTATGTAAGAATCTTATTGATAAAATTCGTTATTGTAGTCACGATTTTCCCAAAATTCTCATTATGAGCATTTGCCGAAAACCGTTAAACATCGTAAACAATAAAATATCGTAGGTGGTGAAACTTGTTATAAGAAAATAAATTGTAAATTTGCATAAAACTATGATTGTATGAAGCGCTTATTGTTACATATTGTTCTCACAATGGTAATGTTCATGCCTATGATAGTGTATGGGCAGAGTGCCAAGATTAAGTTTGACAATACAATGCACGACTTTGAGGCAGTTCCCGAGGAGGGTGGACCGGTTGTGCACGACTTCACCTTTACCAATGAGGGTGATGCTGCATTGGTTGTGATTGATGTCAATACCAATTGTGGATGTACGGTGGCAGACTTTCCTCAGGCTCCCATTGCACCCGGAAAGCAGGGTGTAATAACCATAACATTCGATCCTAAAGGTCATCCCGGAGAGTTTGCCAAGGAGATTATAGTAAAGACTAATGCTAAGAAGAAAAAAAGTCGCCTTCGCATCAAAGGTATGGTTATTCCTCAACAATAATTTGAGATATGAAAGTAAAGAGTTTTTTATCGACAATATTATTCCTACTATTGACCGAGTGTGCTATTGCGCAAGCTGTTATAGTATTTACTGAACAACGTTACGATTTTGGCGAGGTTCAAGAGAATCTGGGTGTTGTAACACACAACTTCAAATTTCGTAATACAGGCAACGAGCCCTTGGTCATATCGAAGGTGCGTACTTCGTGCGGATGCACTGTGCCGGAATACTCGGAGGAACCTATTGCACCGGGCGATACCGGACATGTGAAGATAACCTTCAACCCCTCGGGTCGTCCCGGTAAGTTTAGCAAGTCGATCAATGTGTACACCAATACCGTTCCCGAGCGCACCATCTTGCGCATTATAGGTGATGTGGTGCAAGATACCTTTGTGCCCGATATGCAGTATGCCTATCGTATAGGTGATATAGCCCTTAAATCGTTGCATATCTCTATGTCGAAGATAGTAAAGGGTCGCATTACAGAGGATAGCTTGGAAGTGGTGAATGTTGGTAGCGCCCCCCTTGTGCCTCGAGCAGTGAATGTGCCCAAGCATATAGCTGTTACATTTACCCCCGACACGTTGGCTAAGGGCGAAGTAGGTATAATGCGTGTAGCTTACAATCCCGATGCTGTCGACGACTGGGGCTACCGTCGTGATGAGTTTAATATCGTGGGTACAGTGTCGGAAAATACCCCTGCAGGCGATGCCCATTACAACACTATCACTGTATCGGGTGTGTTGCAAGAGGACTTTGATGCCTATACAGCCGAGCAACTTGAGCAGGCTCCTATATTGGTAGTAGGACGTCAGGCTGTCGACTTTAAGGTAATAGAAGGTACCAAGAAGGTAAAACGTGAGATATATGTAGTCAATGCAGGATATAGCCCGCTGGAAATACACAAAATACGCACCGATGGAGGTGTGATAAATGCCTACGTGAAGAAGAATAAAATAAAGCCCGGACAGTCGACCATAATGGTCATAGAGATAGACCCCATGCGTGCTCGTTCCAATACGTTGTTGAGCGATATATTTATCGTGAGCAACGACCCGAGCAACCCCTCGCAGGCTATCCGTATCACTGCCGAGTTGAAATAATTAATGCACAACGAATATACATTCAAAACACATACACTATGGAACATCCCGAAAATGATGATTTGTATGCCGGTCTTACCGTGAACAAAGGTATAGAACAACCGCCCTCAATAAATCCCTATCTTAAAAAACGTGCTCGCCGCAAGCTATACACTGCCGGTGAGTATGTCGAAGGTATCCTCAAAGGCGATCTCTCGCTATTGAGTCAAGCCGTTACATTGGTAGAGAGTAATCTTTATGAGCATCGCACATTGGCACAAGAGGTTATAGAGAAATGTTTGCCTCACACATGCAAGTCGGTGCGTATAGGTATCACCGGTGTGCCGGGTGCTGGTAAGAGTACATCTATCGATGCTTTTGGCCTCCATGTGTTGAAGAAACCCGGCAATAAACTTGCTGTGCTTGCTATTGACCCCAGTAGCGAACGTTCGAAGGGTAGTATATTGGGTGATAAGACTCGTATGGAGAAGTTGTCGGTACATCCCGATGCATTCATTCGTCCCAGTCCTTCGGCCGGCTCTTTGGGCGGTGTGGCTCGCAAAACTCGCGAGACTATCGTATTGTGCGAAGCTGCCGGTTTCAACAATATATTTGTCGAAACTGTAGGTGTGGGTCAGAGTGAAACTGCCGTACACTCGATGGTCGATTTCTTCCTGCTTATACAATTGGCAGGTACGGGTGATGAGTTGCAAGGTATCAAGCGTGGTATCATGGAGATGGCCGACGGTATTGTAATCAACAAGGCCGACGGTAACAACATAGAGCGAGCCAAGTTGGCACAAGCGCAATTCCGCAACGCCCTACACCTCTTCCCCTTGCCCCCATCGGGATGGTCGCCCAAGGTACTCACCTATTCGGGTTACTACGAGTTGGGCATTGCCGAGGTATGGGATATGATATATGAGTATCTCGACTTTGTACATGAGAATGGATACTTTGAGCATAAGCGTCAAGAGCAGGCTAAGTATTGGATGTACGAGACCATCGACGAGAAGTTGCGCAACCATTTCTACAATGATCCTACTATACGCGAACTGTTGGACGAAAAGGAGCATCGCATACTCACCAATATGCAAAGCTCATTCACCGCAGCACACGACGTGCTTGACTACTACTTCAGCCACAAAGGCGAGTAAATGGTCGATAGCAGACGCGAAGCATAGAAATATAGCACCGCGCACTGCCCATTAGGGCGGTGCGCGGATTGTTTTAGATGACAAAAACGTCGCTTTTTCGCATTAGCAGACAATAAATAACCCGAAAAGTCGTTTATAGCTTAGTTATGAAAGTGTGCAGATATATAAAATATATGCTTGCGATGGTGTTGGCTGTCGTAGGTGTATGTATTGCAACGGCGCAGCCGGGAGGTCGTGGCCGCAAGTTGCAGAATCTGCCCTTTGCTGATAATAAACTCATTCACTTTGGCTTTTCGGTGGGTACGCATGTGCAAGACCTAACCTTTACTCACAACGGTCACGTTACGCCAGAGGGCGAAACATGGTATATGGAGGTGCCTTCGTTCTCTCCGGGTTTCTGCGTAAATCTTATGGCCGACCTTTACCTCTGTCCGCACCTCAACCTACGCCTCTCGCCCGGTATCTTTTTCGGCAACAAGGTGGTAAAATTTCGCGAATATAACACTGGTGATAGGCAGACACAAAATATCAAGTCGAACTATGTCGTGTTGCCGCTCGACCTTAAGTTTAGTGCCAAGCGATGGGATAATATCCGCCCCTATATCTCGGCAGGTTTGATGGGTACGCTCGACGTGGCCAAGGAGGAAAACTCGTTCTTGAAGATGAATAAGTTTGACTGTTACGTTACCTTTGCCTTTGGTTGCGATACCTACATGCCATACTTTAAGTTTATCCCCGAGGTGAAGTTCTGCATAGGTCTTACCGATGTTCTTGATCGCAACCGCGAGTTTCCCAACCCATCCGACATCAAGTATACCAATTCGCTCTCGAAGATGGTGTCGAGCATGATTATACTCTCGTTCTATTTCGAGTAGAGAAATTCTCTTTATTACACATCGGCATTCGTTTCTTTATTGTATCTTTACAGCCACAATCCTACAGTTATGGCACAACCACTATTTTCTATCATCACCATTACCTATAATGCTGCCACAACATTGCCACCTACATTGCGCAGTGTTGAGTCGCAGACCTATACCAACTATGAGTATATTGTGGTGGATGGTGCGTCGAAAGACGATACGGTGGCTATCGTTGAGGCTTCATCTCTTAAGCCTCGATTGGTTAGTGAGCCGGATAAGGGGTTGTATGATGCCATGAACAAGGGCTTGAAGATGGCAACCGGCGAGTACCTTATATTTCTCAATGCAGGAGACTCGTTCCACGCTCCCGATACTTTGCAACGTGTAGCCGAGGCCATTGGTGACAATCGCCCCGGAGTAGTGTATGGCGAGACAGCCATTGTCGATGCCGACCGCAATTTCTTGATGATGCGCCGTCTGCGTGCTCCCGAGAAGCTCACTTGGCGTAGTTTTGCCAATGGCATGTTGGTGTGTCACCAAGCCTTTATAGCTCGTCGCGATATAGCTCCCATGTACGATTTGCAATACCGCTATTCGGCCGATGTAGATTGGTGTATACGTTGCATGAAGCAGACCGATGAATTGCTCAACACCCATCTCACACTTATCGACTACCTCAACGAGGGCGAAACAACACGCCATCACCGCGCCTCGCTCAAAGAGCGTTTTGCCGTCATGTGTCGTCACTACGGAACAATACCTACAGTACTGCGCCATTTGGGATTTGCATTGCGATATGCAGTAGCTCGCGTGCAAGGCAAGGCTTAATTATCCCTCCAATTTGTCGATTTTTTCTTCTCTTTGCTGTGCGCTCTATAGAACGCGCCCGCTTCTTCGTACCCTTTTTATTTATATCCACATTAGGACTTTTGCTTGAATATATTTTGTTTTTTGCATAGTTGTTAATATTTTTGTAGCGATGAGGTATATATCCTCATTACTACAGCGGTAGTAGCATTTTATTGTAAAGCGTTTTTGCTTTATCCTTTTCACAGAAATCGCCAATTTCAATACACGAAGGATTAAGCAGTCACAAAACGCCTATGCTTGCTTGTATCCACCCCGGCAAGGGGTGCCGATATATGGCAATGCGTGGGGTGGGCTGTTTATTTCGTGTAGGGCGTTTGGCGATGCCTTGTGAAAGATAAACTGAACATCGTCCCACGCTATTTTTTTATATAACCACCTCAATGGGGATGTGAGAGGGTTAAAAACTATTTTATGAAAAAGATCTTTAATGTTCTTTTCCTATTGGCTATTATCTTTATAGCACCACAATCGGTCAGCGGAAAAGAGAAAATCGGCATTGTAGAATTTAAGGCCGGTGTTGATGTTAAACAATCGGACATTGATGGACTATCTGCAATTTTTACGACTTGTTTTAGCCCCAAAGGTTTTACACTTGTAGAGAGGGAACAAATTGACCAAACTATTGCGGAACAGCGTTTTCAACGAAGTAAACTCACCCAAAAACAGATGGTTAAAATTGGTAAGATTCTCAATTTGAGCTATATAGTTATTGGTGATATAAATATAATATACGGTGCATATAACCTCGATGCCCGGGTACTAAACGTAGAAACCGGTGAGATTGTAGCGAAAGAAGGTGCGGCATGGAAAGATGAAGAATCATATAGAGATATGATGTGCCAAGTAGCTAACGGCCTTGCCGGTCAACTGAAACCCAAAGAAGAACCCATACCCACTCCCAAAATTGTAAAAGAGAAACCCAAGAAAGAAAAGAAACAACCCATACCTCTTAAGCCGGTACAACCCGGTTTTGAGTCTTCTGTTGAATTTTCCGGATCATTTGGAGATTTTGATAAGGGTAGCGCTATGTATTTCGGTGGTTACCGTTTCAATAATAGCTTTTTCTTAGGTGGTGGTATTGGTTTAGAATTTATAGGTGGTTATGATGTTTCCCAATTTTTAGATTATAATGTTACCAGTGTGCCTATTTTATTGCACGCACGTTACTATCTCACATCTACACGTTTTCAACCCTTCTTTGCTCTTTCTACAGGTGTAAGATTGTCGGGTGATAGAGAAGGGTATAGCGAGACTTATGGTCATCCATACGGTACATGTGGATTTATTATCTCTCCAGCATTCGGATGCAATGCTCGCATAACAGACAATATCAGTCTATATTTAAAAATTGCATACGATGGACAAACATATCCCGCAGAGGTAGATGAAAAAGATTACAGAGAAACAGGACTTGTAGCTACAAGCAAAATGGCAAGTTCCTTCAAAGTAGCTTTAGGTTTAACTTTTTAAAAATAACTTATTATGAAAAAAATTTTATTTTTATTGCTTTTCAGCGCAACTATTTTTCTATTCAATTCGTGTGATACTTATGCCGATGTACCGGAACCGGAACCAGAACCAGAACTGATAAACAACACAATCACATACAAAACCGACGATTGGAGAGCTGTAAATGTGAGTAGTGATAACTTTGATGCAAACATAATTTCTAATACTTGTAATCAAGGGAATGGTGTTATTATATTTGACAAAGAACTTACTCGCATAGATTATTATTATGGTGGCGCATTCTATGACAAAGACAATCTTATATCTATAGACTTACCCCAAACAATAACTCATATAGAGGAGTATTGTTTATGTAATTGCAACCGTCTTGAAGCAGTGTACATTCGCTCTACAGTACCCCCGGTATTGGCTGATAACGTTTTCTCTAATTCAAGTGATAATCTGAAAATTTATGTTCCTGCAAGCAGCAAAACAGCCTACGAAAATGCATCTGATTGGGCTAAATATAAAGATAGATTTGTATTCACGAATTACTAATTTTATTTTATCGGCATTACCGATAAAATAATAAAAGCAAAATCTATAACGCTCAAAATGTCTTTTTTCTGATATTCAATGGCGTTGAAAATTAGGTGAATAAAAAATAGAAATGCGTAAATTATTAAAAAGGAATAAACAATGAAACACAAAAATTATAGCTCTAACATCATAAAAATATTCATGACTATAATGGTCATGTGTGTATCACCTATGATGAGAGCAGATTATTTCAATAAAGCAGTAGGTGAATCATTCATATTACCCATTCCGAAGTGCCCTGTAAAGGATGGATATGTAAATTCTTGGTCATATTCATGTTCCGACTATAGAGTCAATATAACAAATCGTGGTAGTAACGACGTAAGTGAGGCTGTTATAAGTTCATACTTTAATGGCACAACAGTAATTGAGTGCTTTTTCCAGTATCTATATTATATCAACAACACACCTTATTCTGCAACGTCGTATGAATATCATCAAGTTTCGTGCATAGAAAATAACATTTCAATTTCAGGTCCGAAATCGCAACTTAAAGTTGGAGAATCAATGCAATTGACATATAATTTTGCAAATTACACCTATGGTGTCACACCGGAAATTACTTGGAGATGTGGCTCTAATGTTGCTTCTGTTAATTATAATGGTTATGTTACAGCTCTTTCTCCCGGAGAGGCTACTATCACAGCCTCATCTAATTTGGGCGGAAATGTAGCAAGTTATACAATATCTGTCATAGAAGATACCGGTTTAGATAGTATGACTGATAACAACGCAAAAATATGGACAAATGGATTGGATATACATGTTGAAAATGCCCCAATTAACGAAGTAGTTAATCTAATTGCAATCAATGGAGATATTCTTTCGACAAGAAGATCTTATGGTGAAGATATGATAATTAAATCGCCATGCAAGGGTATTTACCTTCTCTCTATTGGGAAACAAACGTATAGAGTGTTTTGTAAATAATATTATTATGTAATTATCCATTGACGGATGATTTCTAAGGCATAAAAGGTTTTATAGGATACTGATAATAAACAATTAAGAGATACCCCGGGCAATGCTCTGCTGAGCATTGCCCGGGGTTGTATATTTGGCTAATACTAATTCCCTATTATTTCTTGATTTGTTGCACCAACTCCTCAAATGAGTGGAGGTTTACGTGGCTATCGTCCTCTTGCCAATGGATGAGGTTGCGATTTTCGATGTGCAACACGGTGTGGCAAGGTGTTGTGGTATCGAGCGATGCTCCATAGCCATTGCGGTTGAGCAGATTGATGGCCCAATGTAACAAGGTCTCGTCGTGGCATACGACTGAAACCGACTTGTGACGGTGCACAGTGGGGTAGTAACTGCCGTGTAAGGGGTCGAAATGGATGTCGCTGTGGGGGAAGAGGTCGTTGAGACAACCCGACAAAATAAGGTCCTCGGTAACGCCCGATGTCAATCCCTTTTCGCGCGAGAGTAGCCACAGACGATCGCTCAGTACGAGAGCCTGTTCGATATCGTGAGTAGAGAGGAGTATGGCGCGGTGATGTTCGGTGGCAATACGATGCAACAGCGACATAACCTCAATGCGGCTTACAATATCGAGAAATGCGGTAGGCTCGTCGAGTAGCACGATGGGGCATTCTTGCGCCAGAGCTTTGGCAATCATAACTTTTTGTCGCTCACCATCGGATAGTGAGGCCATGTATCGAGTGCCCTTGTCGGCAATACCGCATGCTTCGAGTGACTCTTCAACAACCTGCTTGTCGTGTGCCGATAGGATACCGAAAAATCCTGTGTGAGGTTGTCGACCCAAGGCTACAACCTCGCGAACAGTGAGTCCGCCTATGGCTGTCTTGTCGGTGAGTACTACGCCAATGGTTTGCGACAGGTTGTGTCGGCTTATGTCTTTGAGGGGCTTGCCATTGATACACACATCGCCCGATAGTGAGGGTTGTGCCCCCGATAAGGTGCGCAACAGAGTCGATTTGCCCGCACCATTAGCTCCTAATAGGCAGGTCAACTCGCCGGCATATAGTGCTATATTGAGGTCGGTGTGTACGCGCTTGATGCCATCGCCACCGGTACGGTAGCCGATGTCGAGGTGTTGGGCCGATATAACAGGTGCAGTCTTCATCCGTTGAAATAGTTGATTTTTTTCTGGTTTACAATAACATATATAATAACGGGTGCACCTATCAATGGTGTTACGGCATTGATGGGTATGATGCCGTGACTGCCGGGTAGCACACTGAGCATGTTGCACAATAACAATACGATTGCTCCACACAACATGGTTACAGGTAGCAGTGTGTTGTGGTTGCTGCTACGCAACAATAGGCGTGCTATGTGGGGCACTGATAGTCCGATAAAGGTGATAGGGCCACAGAATGCAGTCGTAGTAGCCGTGAGCAGTCCGGTTGCCAAGAGCAGGAGATTTCTTGTCAAGGATATATTCACACCCAGATTTTCGGCATATCTTGTTCCCAATAGCATGGCGTTGAGTGGTTTAGATAGCATGAAGGCTATGAATAGTCCGCATAATGAAGCTATTGAGTACCAGGGAAGCTGCTCAAGCGAAACTCCGCTTAAGTTTCCCATTCCCCACATGGTGTAGGCATGCACCTGATTGGCGCTTGCAAAGAAGTTGAGCAATGATATAAGCGACGAGGTGAGGTAACCTACCATCATACCTATGATGAGTAGCATAAGGTTGTTGCGCACAAATGTCGAGAAAAAGAGTATGACAGCCAATACGGCAATGGCGCCCAGAAATGCGCCTATGATGGTGGCAAAAAATCCCGAAATTCCACTGCTTACAATCCAAGATCCACCTGCCAACATCACAATGGCTACGCCCAATGCTGCACCGGTATCAATACCCAGAATAGATGGACCGGCCAAGGGGTTGTTGAATGTGGTCTGTAATAGCAAGCCGGCAACGGCGAGACTGCAACCGGCCAATAATGCAGTTATGGCTTGTGGTATGCGCGATTCGATGATGATGTATCTCCAGCTCTCTTTGGCGCAGGGTTGACCGCTAAGGGCATTAACCACCTCATCGGCAGGGATAGCTACCGAGCCGACAAAGAGATTGCCTACCCACAACACGATGGTGAGTAGCGCCAATCCTACAATGAGCAGGGTGCTGTATGGTGTGTTACTTTTATTCATCAATGGGGGTGTAATAGTATGGTTTATGTCCCTCGAAGAGTGTAGGGTGGAATATAGCACCTAAGTCTTGAAGCAGTCGTTCGGGGTGAAACGGAGTCTCTTCGTAGTAGCGCAGATATTGCGTGTTGCAACCATATATGTGGTGCTGCTCGAAGGCCTTGAATCGCGAGTTGGGCGTATATTCTTGTTTTAAGTCGTTGTATGTGAGGTTTTGAGTAGCATGGTACTTGATAAGCCAAAAGTCGGCCTCTTGTCCACGCTCCAGTACGTTTTCAAATGATAATGCCAGTGAACCGGTATTGTTGTTGTCGCTCCAGGGATATTCGGCTCCGGCATCACTGAGCAGTTGTGCGATGTAGCTCTTGCCCCCGGGGATATACCATACTTGGCCTATGCGACGTTCGGTGATGACAAGGGGTCGGTTATCAACGTTTGCAACTTTTTGTGCTGTTGAAAGGTAGCTGTCTTTTACACTGTTAAATAGCGAATCGGCTTGTTCCTGACATCCGTACAGCATGCCGAATATGCGTATCCACTCGGCGCGACCCAAGGGGTTGTTTTCCATATAATCGGCGCACTCGATAATGGGTATACCGGTCTTTTCGATGCGCTCATGACGGATGTTCTCGAATGGCGATATCAGTATGGCATCGGGGTTGAGTTCGATAATCTGTTCGATGTCGGGCGATGTAGAGTTGCCGGCATCAATCAACGTGCCGGCCTGCATGCGGGCTTGCAACTCCTCGATATAGTTGTATTCGCTGTCGCAAATGCCACCAATGGCATCGAGGCACTGCAACTCGGCCAACAAACTGCTGTGTACCGACGAGAATACCAAAGAATTGCGCAGAGGTGTGCGAATGACAACACCCTGAGGTAGATGTTCGGGTAGTTCCGTATTGGCATCAACAAGTAGGTACGTGCGCAATAGTGCGGTTGTATCCCAGGGATTGACGATGTCTATACGGCTGTATCCATTGCCTTGAGCTATCCGAAAGCCTTGAGCATACTCCACAGCAATAGGTTCCTCGACAAATGTATTGTTGTGCGATGACGGTTTGTTGCTACATCCTATGCACCATGCTGTAATAACGATTGCGATAGTATGAAATATAAATCTTTTCATTTTTAATAAATATATAGAGTATTACCATGCGGTAACATGGAAACAACTCTGTTTGACCTCATACTTTACGTAGCAATGCCCCTCGCGACGTAGGTCGTAGAGTACTTCGGCAAGGGTTTC